>CAJBVW010000081.1 GCA_903959175.1 uncultured Pseudomonadota bacterium | reverse complement strand
GCCCACGGCGTCGAGCCCAGGCGGGCCCGTGGCGCGGCGGAGCCCGTCGAGGATGCGCCGGGTGGCCCGCGGGTTGACCACGACGCAGCGGAGCGTGAGCGGGCCGCCGCAGCCGGGGCACGCGAAGCCGTCCACGCGGAACACCCTCTCCAACAGGTCGCTCCAGCTCGGGCGCTCGCCCGCGAGCCGCATGCGCGGGTGCCGCGTGAGGCGCTTGGCGCGACGCGCCTTGGCCTCGTCGGGGGTCTCGGGTGGTGGGCTTGGAACCACCTCGGCGCGCCACGCTGCGTTCGCGGCGACAACTCCCCGATAGATCACCTGGTTCGCCCTCGGCGGGGGAACGAGGGCGACGAGGCGCTCGACGAGCTCGGACGGCGAGAGGACGAGGGCCGAGGTGCCGTCACTCCAGACGCGCTTGAGGCCGACCTCGACGCTGCCGTCCTCGCGACGGCCCTGGCTATCCCGGCGCAGCCGCGCATCGGGATAGGGGCGCCTCCATGCTTCTCCTCGTCACCACGGCCCACGCCCACACCGGCACGCTCCCCCACCTCCATGCCACGGACCCGGTCGGGCTCGGGTTGGTCGCTGTCTGGTTCGCCTTGGCCGCCGGGTGGTGGTGGAGGGTGGCGAGGACATCGCTGGCGTCGCGCTAGTCGGCTTCCGCGCGCTCACTTCTGAAGCGCTTGCTCTCACGGCCGCCGTGGCGATGCTCGAGAGAGACAACGACGAGATCGCGCCCGTTTCGGCACGCGAAACGCTCTCCGACTCCGTTCGGGCATCGGCGGTCGGTCGGGTAGTCTCGCACTCGTGCGACGTCGTTGCATGTGCATCCTGGTTGTAATAGCAGGCGCCATGCACCTCGCTGAAGGCACGCTCCCGCTCGCGCACGCAGCCGTCGGCTGGGCCCTCACGGTCCCGGCGCTCGCGTGGAGCCTCGCGGGGGTTCGGTCCGGAGGCGACGGAGAGTACGCGACAGGGCGCGGCGCGCCGCGGCTGCTCCCCGCCGCGACGAGCCTCCTGTTCGCGGCGACGCTGCTGCCCCTGCCGGTGCCCGTGCTCGGCGCCACGAGCCACATCTGCCTCACGCCCGTGCTGGCGCTGCTGCTCGGCGTGCGCGCCGTCGTCTGGCCCACGTTCTTCGTGCTCGGGCTCCAGGCGCTCTTCTTCGCCCACGGAGGCCTCACCACGCTGGGGGTGAACACCTTGTCGCTCGGCATGGTCGGGCCGGTCGTCGCCGTCGGGTGTGTTGGTCTGCTGCGCCTCGCCGGCGCCCCCGCGGCGATTACGGTCGGGGTGGCCTGCGGCCTCGCCGATCTTGCGGTCTACATCGCCGACGCGGCAGTGCTGGGCGTCGCGCTGGCCGACGTCGCCGCTCCGGTCGACACCTTCTCCGCCGTGGTGGTCGGGTTCGCGCCCGTACAGGTCCCGCTCGCTGTGATGGAGGGGGTGATCTCGGTCGCGCTGGTGCGCCTGCTCGTCCGCCGGAAACCCGCGCTCCTGCCGTCGTGGCTCGCCGGCACGACGCGGCGCCTTCCACCGTCGAGCCTGACCGGCGCCGTCCTGGTCCTCGTCGCGCTCCTGGCCTCGGGCTGCGGCTACGAGGGCATCGACGGCACGGTGTTCGGAGCCGTGGCGGCGGGCGGCGGCCAGCCGCCGACGGACAGCGTCGTGGATTGGAGCGGCGGTGAGCTCGGCCTCGCGGCGCGCCTCGCCGTGCCCTTTCTGTTCGGCTTCGTCGCCGGTCGTGCCTGGGAGCGCCTGGGCGTGGAGGAACATGCACCTTCACGCTGACCATCCGCTGTTTGCCGACGCGAGGCGCCCCCCCGCGTCGGTGGTCGGGCGCGTCGCGTTCGCGCTCGGCGTGCTGGGACTCAACATCGGCGCGGGCTCGGGGAGCCTCTCGGGCGTGATGCTGCTCACCGGGCTCGCGGCCGTGTGGCTCCGCGGAGGGCGGGGCCGGCTCCTGCCCGCGCTCGCCTGGGTCGCCGTGGCCGGCGCGATGACGGCGGCGGCGGCGCTCTTGTCGAACCTGCCCGTCGACCGCGCGGCCACCGCGGCGCTCCGCCTCGCCGCCGGGATGGCGTGGCTGCTGTGGCTCGGCGGAGAGCTCGACTGGGCCTCGGTTCGCGCCACGCTCCGGCACTCCGGCTTCCCCTCCGCGGCGCTCGCGACCCTGGATCACGCGGTGCTGCACGGGCTCCTGACCCGCGAGAGCTGGGCGCAACGTCGCGACGCTGCACGTCTCCGCCTCGGGCGGGCGCGGCTGCCGCTCGCGGCCTGGAGCGCGGTGCTCGCGGAGGGGGCGATCGACGCGATCGACCGGGTGGAGGAGGTCGAGGCGGGCGCGCTGCTCCGGGGCGCTCGCCTAGGCGGCGCGGCTCCCCAGGGCGAGGCTCTCGCCCTCCGTGGCCTGCACCTGCACGCGGAGGGCGCGGCGCGCCTGCGCGCGATCGATCTTTCGCTTGCGCCGGGCGAGTGGGTCGCCGTGTGTGGTCCGAGCGGCGCGGGCAAGTCCTCGCTCCTCGCCGTAGTCTCGGGGCTCGTCCCCGCCACCAGCGGATCGATGCGCCGGTTCGGGGCGGACGTCCCACCGGGCGCGCCGCTCCACCGTCGGCTCGACGGGCGCGTCGCGCTGCTGGCGCAGAACTCGGAGCGTCACTTCCTCGCCAGTACCGCCGCGGAAGACGTTGCCTGGGGCCTGGTCCACCGCGGCGTGCCCCGCACGGACGCGGAGGCGCGCGCCCTCGCCGGCCTCTCGCGCCTCGGTGTGGCCCACCTCGCCGACCGCCCCGTCCACGCGATGAGCGTAGGGGAGCAGCGCCGCGTGGCGCTGGCCGGCCTCCTGGTGCTGGAGCCCCTGCTGCTGCTGCTCGACGAGCCCACCGCCGGCCTCGACCCCCTCGCCGCGGACGCGCTGGTCGCCGCGGTGGAAGAGGCCGCCGCCCGTACGGGCGCCGCGTGCCTGTGGGTGACGCATGACCTGCACCACCTCCCATCCGAAGTCCGCCGGATCGTGCTGATGCGGGACGGGGAGGTCGTGTTCGACGGCTCCGCCGCCCGCGCACTCGACGGTGATCGCCTCGCCGCCGCCGGCCTCGCGCGGCCGGCGCTCCTCTCCTCCTCCGACCAACCCAGCTTCCGCCCCGGGAACGAACCATGACCACGAAGGTCCCCGTCACCATCCTCACCGGCTTCCTCGGCGCGGGGAAGACCACGCTGCTCAACCGCATCCTCGGCGAGAGCCACGGGAGGCGGATCGCCGTCATCGAGAACGAGTACGGCGCCATCGGGATCGACCACGAGCTGGTCATCAACGCGGACGAAGAGGTCTTCGAGATGTCGAACGGCTGCATCTGCTGCACCGTTCGCGGCGACCTCATCCGCGTGCTCGGCAACCTCATGAAGCGTCGCGACAAGTTCGACTACGTTTTGGTGGAGACGACGGGCCTCGCCGACCCGGGGCCCGTCGCGCAGACGTTCTTCATGGACGAGGAGATCCGCGAGGCCTTCGCGCTCGACGGCATCGTGACGCTCGTCGACGCGCGCCACCTCGGCCAGCAGCTCGGGCGGAGCCAGGAGTGCGGCGAGCAGATCGCCTTCGCCGACGTGATCGTGCTCAACAAGACGGACCTCGTCACGCCGGCGGAGCTCGACGCGCTCGAGACGCGTCTGCGCGACATGAACCGGATGGCCCGCTTCTTCCGCAGCGCGCGGGCCGAGCTGCCCGTCGGCGCCGTGCTGGACCTCGGCGCCTTCGACCTGGACCAGGCGCTGGCCCGCCGGCCGACGTTCCTGGAGCCCGAGTACCCGTTCGAGTGGACCGGCCTGTACGCCCTCCCCGCCGGCGCTCACGTCCTCGAGCTGGACGAAGGCCCGGATCCCGCGATGGGGCTGGTGGTGCTCACCGGCGTGAGCCCCGATGACGCCTCGCTCCGGGAGGGCGCCGAGCGGTGCGTGCGGCTCTATGCGGACACGGCGCTCCTGGTCGCGGCGGGTGGGGCCATCCCGCTCGGGGCGCACGCCGACCTGCGGCTCCACACACCCGGCACGAAGCGCTTCTCGCTCGTCTTGAAGGAGGCGTGCACCGTGGCGCTCTACGCGGAGCACTTCGCCGAGGAGTTCAACCTCCGGGTCAAGGTCGCCGACCAACCCGTCGAGCCGCTCGCCCAACGCGCGTGGGTCGCGCAGCACGAGCACGACGACGAGGTGGGCTCCGTCGCCATCGAGGTCGAGGGGAGCCTCGACCAGGGGCGGCTCAACGCCTGGCTGGGTACGCTCCTCCGAGAGTGGGGCACGGACATCTTCCGGATGAAGGGCTTTCTCTCGCTCGACGGAGAGGAGCGGCGCTTCGTCTTCCAGGGCGTCCACATGCTCTTCGACGGCCAGCCCGACCGACCCTGGGGATCAGACCCGCGTCGCAACCAGCTCGTCTTCATCGGGCGCAACCTCGACGAGGCCGCCATCCGCGAGGGCTTCTCCGCATGCCTGGTGTGAAGGCGGGTGGCGCCCTCCGCCCGGGCTGGCGCGCCCGTGTGCCCGACTACCCGCGGGCGATGGCGTGGACGCCGAGCGGTGACCTGCTCCTGGTGCTCGACGCGGTCGGCGGGCTCCACGCCTTCGACGGCGCTACCGGGGCCGTGCGTTGGCACCGCCCCGACGCCCATCCGGGCGGCGGGCTGGCGATGTCCCACCACCCTCGCTCGCCGCGTCTCGCGACAGGCGGGCACGACGGGGCCGTCGTTACGTGGGACACACAGCGGGGAGAACCGGAGAAGCGCTGGGAGCTCGGACGCGCGTGGGTCGAGCATATGAGTTGGTCACCGGACGGCGGCTGGTTGGCCGCCGCGGCGGGGCGCGCGGTGCACGCCTGGTCCGCGGAGGGGCAGGAGTGGGTGGCCCCGGTTCACCCGAGCACCGTGAGCGGGCTCCTGTGGGCGGGGCCGCACGAGCTCGCCACCGCCTGCTACGGCCGCGTCGCCTTCTGGAAGCCGCTCGGCGACACGCCCACCCAGGCGCTGGAGTGGAAGGGAGCGCCCGTCTCGCTGGCGGTGAGCCCGGACGGCGCTGTCGTCGCGGCCGGCGGCCAGGACCAGACCGTCCACTTCTGGCGCCGGGCGAGCGGCGCGGACTCCGCGATGTCGGGCTACGCGACGAAGCCCGCCGCGCTCGCCTTCGACGCGAGCGGGACCCTGCTCGCCACGAGCGGAAGCGAGGTGGTGACGGTGTGGACCTTCGCGGGGGAGGGCCCTGAGGGCACCACGCCCGGGCGGCTGGCGGTGCACACGCTGCCGGTGACGGCGCTCGCGTTCGCGCGCCGGGAGCGCGTGCTGGCGTCTGGCGGCCGGGAGGGCGGCGTCGTGCTCTGGCGACTCGACGCCGCCGGGGACGGCGCCCCCGTCGGCGGCGACGTCGTGCAGGGGGCCGTCGCGGAGCTGGCCTGGAGACACGACGATCGCGCCCTCGCGGCTACCGACGCCGAGGGGGGCGTCACCACGTGGCGGGTGTCACGGTGAGGGCGGCGCTCGGGGCGCTGTTGTTCGTGACCCTATCGGGCCCCGCCTACGCTGCGTCGGGCGTTCACGGAGGCGGCTCGACCGCAGACGGTGCGGCGCTCTACGCCCGCTACTGCGCGCTCTGCCACGGCGCCGATCGAGAGGGCCACGCCGCGGACCACGCGCCGTCGCTCCGGGCGCCCGAGCTGTTCGAGTCCGCCTCGCCCCCCTACCTCTGGTACGCCGTCGCCTACGGCCGACCCGGCACGCCGATGGCCGCCTACGCGAAGGAGCAGGGGGGCCCGCTGTCCCACGACGACCAGCACGCGCTGCTCGATTGGCTCGTCGCCGAGGCCGGAGTGGCCCGTCGGGAGCTCTCGGACGCTCCTGTCCGCGGAGACCCCCGCCGCGGTCAGCAGGTTTACGCCCAACACTGCGCGTCCTGCCACGGCGGGACGGGAGAAGGCGTCACCGCCCCCGCCCTCGCCAACCCGGTGCTGCTCGCCACCGCCAGCGACGCGTTCCTGCGCGACACGATCGCGCGCGGCCGCACGGGCACGCCCATGCCGGGTTTCCGCGCGGTGCTCGACGACGCCGATCTGGACGCCGTGACCGCCTTCCTCCGCAGCCGGGCGGGCGGCTGGGCGGCGCCCGCGCCCGTGGTGGTCGACCCGCCCGATCCGTCTCGAGCAGTCCAGAACTCGTCGGCAGCGCCGGCGATCCTGCCACTCCGCGAGGGCCGGTTCGTCGCGGCCGCCGACGTGGCTGCCGCGTTGGCCGCGCAGCGCCGGATCGTGCTCCTCGACGCGCGCCCGCTCTCCGACTGGCAGCGCAGCCACCTGCCCGGCGCACTCCCGGTCCCCTACTACGACGGGATCGAGCGGATCCTCCCCCACCTCCCCGACGACGACACCCCGATCGTCGTCTACTGCGCGTGCCCGCACGCGGCGTCGGGCAAGGTGGTCGACGCGCTACGGGCCGCGGGCCGGGAGCAGGCGTACGTGCTGGACGAGGGCAGCCTCGTGTGGGCGGCGCGGGGCTACCCGATCGCGGTCGGGGGCGCCCGGTAGGCGGTCGGGGGCGGGAAGGAGCGGGCACCCGGCCCGGCCGAAGACGGCCGGCCGGTGCGGAGGCCGCGGTGCCCGGGAGGCGCGTCGGTGGCTCCAGTGCCCGTGCGACGCCGGGCGCCCGCTCTTTATCACCGCGCCTCACGTGGGGCGGGCGCGGAGCGGAGGACGAAGTCCGCGGCGCTGTCGTTCGTGTCTTGTGGCCGCCCGTCCGGGCCCCGCACCCGGCTGAGGCTCTCCCCGGTGTACGTGCCCGACACGTGGGCGAAGCTCGCGTCGACGCTGGTCGGGAGGCGCTTGTAGGCGCCGCTCCCGGCGTCCATGAGGGCGTCCACGGCGTCGATCACGTCGCCGACGGGCAGCTTCACCGCCCCGACGCCGTCGACGCGCACCCGGTCCAGGGCCTCGATGTCCACGGAGGCGAAGATCACCATGGACGGCCCGAAGACCGTCACCAGCCAGTCGTAGCCCCCGGTGAAGTGGAACGGGGTGAGGTTCGGGACCGTGGGGTAGTCGAGGTCGGCGGCGTCGGTGCGCTCGTTGTAGGCCTCGAAGTCGGCGTCCGACAAGTCGAGGTCGGAGTACGGGGCGTGGTTGGTGCCGTCGTGCGCGAGCACGAGCGTGTCCCCCGGGGCGAGCACGTCACCCTGGGCCTCGGGGGGCAGGCACCAGACGTTGGCGAGGTAGACGTGATCGGGATCCGACGTGGCGAGCCCCGACGGGGTGTTGCCGGCGTTGATCGTGCCGGCGAGGCCGGCGGCGTCGCCGATGCACAGCCCCGCCAGGGTCACCGCCTCGTCGCTGGCGTTCTCCAGCTCGAAGAACTGGTCGGCGTAGTAGTGGTCCCCGCCGACCTCCAACGGTGCCGCCCCCGCGTAGTAGATCTCCTCCAGCACGAGGCGGCCGAACGGAGACTCGGGCTCCGCCGCGGATTCCCACGCCGAATCTCCGGTGTCCACGGCACCGCAGGCCGCCGGGGCGATCAGCGCCGCGACGGCCACGCGAGGAAGAGCGAAGGGGGTGCGCATGAGCCGGTCCTATTGCAGATGAAGCTGTGTTGCAATAACGGCGCGCCATGCGACCGTGCAGGGTCCTCCACCTCGTCTTTCCTCCGTGCCTCCTCGCGCTCTGGGGCTGCGCGCCGGCCGCCGAGGACGAGGGCGCGGCGCCTTCCCTCGCCCTCGGTCAAGGCAGCGTGGCGTTCACGCCCTTGGAGGAGGACCGGGTGGAGGTCGTCTTCGGCCCCCAGGGGGGATGGCACGTCGAGCCGGCCGTGCGTGGCTGGGGCCTCGACGTCGAGGGGCTGGTGCTCGGATACGACCTGGTCGACGAGGCGGGCGGCGCCTGGGCGTATTCGGTCCAGGCGCTGCTCGGCGAGAACCGGGTGGTGGCCCTGGACGACGGCGGCTGGGAGCGTGTGGGCGACCGCCTGGTGCTTGACATCACGAGCGCCGAGGAGGTGATCGGCAGACAGCTCACCCTCGGCGTGCGCGCCACGCCGGCCGGCGGGGACGCGCTCGCGCTCGACACTCTCGTGACCCTCGTGGACGACGCGCCTTGAGGACACCGCCGTGCGGTAGATTTTGATGCATTTGCAACCAGGATGTAATAAGTGGCCTGTCCCTGCCCCGGACAGCCATGCGCATCGCTTCCCTCTGTGCCCTCCTCGCGCTCGCCGCGTACACGAGCGCCTGCCAGTCGGCCGACGACGACCACGACCACGACCACGACCATGATCACGACACCGCCCCGACCATGGTCGACTGGGATGACGCCCGCACCCTCGTGACCGACGGCGGCACGTTCGAGGTGAGCGTGGCGATCGAGCCCGATCCCGCGACCGTGGGGGAGGAGATCGACATCGAGATCCTTGCCGTGTACGCCGACGATCCGGACGCCCACCTGCACGACGTGACGCTGGGTATCCTCCTCGGGCATCCCGCGTCGGGGGTCATGCGTGACGACGTGTCGCACCGGGACCGCGGACACGGGGACTACCGCGTGCGTGACCTCGTGCTCGACGCCGAGGGGGTGTGGATGCTCGACCTCACGCTGCACGACGCGGGCGACGAGGAGAACGTGGTGTTCGAGCTGTACGTCCAGCCATGACGCCTCCTTTTCTCTCCCGGCAGGCGCGCTTCATCGAGGACTCGGCACGCCGCTTCATCGAGGGCCCGGTACGCCGCCGCGCGAGGCCCGCCCTCGTGTCGCCGCGGTCCGAGGTGCTGGAGGCGCTGGCGTCCGCCGACGCCGATATCGCGGTATGGAGGCGCACCCTCCCCGCGGACCTCTCGGCGGCGCTCGAGACATGGGCGCGATCGGGTGCTTCGCCTTGCGATGCCCCCTTCTACGCGGGCGCCTCCGACCTGTCTTCGTGGTTGTACGGTCTGGAGGACGGGGCGGCCCGCGCCTGGCTGGAGCAGGACATCCACCTCCTGGTGCAGCGCTTCGTTCGCGCGCTGGATGTGGAGGCCGTGCGACTGGTGCTCGGCGTGGTCTCGGACGACAAGTGCCGAAAGTTCCACGTCGACAACCTCCGCATGCGCATGATCTCCACCTACGTCGGACCGGGCACCGAGTGGGTGGACGACCCCTGGGTCCGTCGCGAGGCGCTCACCTACGATGTCTCGGGCGCGGCCACGAACCGGGGCATCGTCCGGGACCTGGACCGTGTGGAGCACGCGAACGCGGGGGACGTGTTGTGGGTCCGAGGCAAGGGGTGGCGCCCGGGCCCGTTCGGCGGGGTGCACCGGTCGCCGTCCCTGGCCGGCTCCGGGCGGGTGCGGCTCGTCATGGTCGCCAGCGCGATGAGCCAGTAGCGGACGGCGAAAATCCGCCGATGGCACGGATAGGAAAAATGAACCCCGCAGCTCCCTATCTTCGCACCTGACCCTCCCCGTCGTCAACCCCTCCGCCGGTCCCGTCAGGGCACGCCTAGCCGGTGGCCGGAGCCCGAAACCGCGCCTTCTCTGTGGCCGCCTGAGCCGCTGCACGCACCCCTGCTATGCTCCCCGCGATGGAGGCCCCATGCGTAGTTTTCTGTTCGGACTGATGACCGTAGTGTTCGGCTGCTCGGCGGAAGTGGACCCGGTGTGCGCCGAGATCGGTGAGGCGTGCCACGAGGCCGCGGAGGCGCAGGGCGAGGGCAGCACAGCGATGGAGTGCCACGAGCTGGAGGAGGACACGACGAAGTCGGCGGAGGACTGCGAGGCGATGCGGGCGGATTGCGAGGCGGCGTGCGCCGAGGATTCCGGCGGGTAGGCTCGGACGGGCCTCGCGTCGTGGCTGGGGCGGATGGTGACCGGGCAGCATCGGCGGCCGGGCGCGTGGCCGGTCGCCGGCGAGAAGATCGGCGTCGAGGGCGCGGGGCGCGGCGAGCGACTCTTGCTCGGTGGCGGCGCCGACGACGTGGAGGCCGGGGTGCATTGGGCAGCGAACTCGCCGGGCGCGTGTGGCACCCGATCGGCCTCGGCGGCGGGGTGTCCGGAGGCTGGTTCCTCTACGACCCCGCCCCGCTGGAGGAGCCCGAGGCGACCTCGTCGTGGCACGTGGCGGCCCGTGCCACGACGAGGAACGCCGCGCCGACGACGAGCCAGAACGCGACCAGCGCGAGCGCCGCTGGGTCCGTCTCGTGGAGGTGCGGCAGGGCCGCCGGGTGGGCGTGGGCGAGGCTGACGAGCGTGACGGCGAGGGAAAGCATGAACTCGACCCTATCCCGCTCCGCCGCCCGGACGGATAGCGTCGCGCTCGTGAACCGCCCCTCGACCGTCGACCCCGCCCTCGCGCTCCGCTGGCTCTCCCAGGCCCGCCGCGGCGTCATCCTGGCCCAGACACTCCTGTTGACCGTGGCGTGGTTCGGGACGGACGTGCGCCCGCCCCTCGCTCCGCTGCTCGCGCTGCTCGGAGGGCTCGCCGTCTTCGACATCGTGGAGGCCCGTCGGGCGCCGACCGAGAGGCGTGTCGTCCCCCACGCCGCCATCGACCTGCTCGCCCTCACGGGTATCCTGCTCGTGACCGGGGGCGCGCAGAACCCGCTACAGGCGTTCTACCTCGTCGAAGTCGCGCTCCTCGCGATCGTGCTCCCCGGCCGCGCCGCGTGGATGGCGACGGGCGCCGCGGTGCTCCTGCAGGCGGTGGCGACGGTGTTCGCCCTCCACATTCCCGGCTTCGACGAGGAGCCGCACCATCACCACGGGCACCTGGCCGGGCACGTGCTCGCGTTCGACCTCGCGGCCGTGGCGGTGACCGCGTTCGTCGGCCGGCTCTCCGCGGCGCTGCGAGAGCGCCAGGAAGCGCTCAGGACGTCGGAGGCGGAGCGCGCACGGAGCGAGAAGCTGGCCGCGCTGGGGACGCTCGCTGCCGGGACCGCTCACGCGCTCGGGACGCCCCTCGGCGCAATCGAGCTCCTCGCCGAGGAGATGGCGCTCGAGCCCGCGGACGAGACGCTGGGTGCGCTGCGCGGGGAGGTCCGTCGGTGCCGCGCGATCCTCGACCGGATGCTCGCCGGCGACGGTGGGGCGGATGGGACCACGGATCGGGTCGGCCAGCGCGTGACCGGGTGGGTCGAGGCCTGGCGAGGCGGACAGGCCGGCCCCGTGCAGGTCGTAGTGGAAGGCGAGCCGGTGCTCGCGACGGTGCTCGGCGGCGAGGAGGGCTGGCGCGATGCGATGTGGACCCTGCTCGACAATGCGCGGACGGCCGGCGAGCCGATTCGCGTGACGGCACGCCGCGAGGCAGGCCGGGTGCTCGTCGCCATCGAAGACAGCGGCCCCTCGGTTCCGCCCGAGCGCCTCGCCCGCGCGGGCCAGCCGTTCTTCAGCGCGTGGCCGAGCCGCAAGGGGACGGGCCTCGGCCTCTACGTCGCGCGGACGTTCGCTCGTGCCGCGTCGGGCGATGTCGTGCTCGAGCCTTGCCCCGAGGGCGGTGCGCGCGCCATCCTCACGATGGTCGTGGTGGAGGGAGCGTGAACACCGTGCTGGTCGTCGAGGACGACGAGGTCTACCGGAAGGCGCTCGCCCGCGCCCTCCGCCGGGAAGGATTCGAGCCCGTGGAGGCCGAGAGCGTCGAGTCCGCGCTCACGGTTCTCCGCCGGATCGTGCCGGCCTACGCGGTGATCGACCTCGCCCTGGGCGACGGCTCCGGCATCGACGTGGTCCGTGCGATCACCGCGCGCGCACCTGGTTGTCGCTCGTTGCTCCTCACGGCGCACGGGACCATCCCCTCCGCGGTCGAGGCCATGCGCGCCGGCGCGGTCGACTTCCGCACCAAGCCCATCTCCACTGCTGAGCTCGTGGACGCCCTGCGCCGCGCCGAAGCCCACGCGCCAGCGCTCCCCGACGAGCTCGACGACGCGGAGCGGCAGCACATCCAGCGCATCCTCGCCGAGTGCGACGGAAACGTGTCCGAGGCCGCCCGGCGCCTGGGACTTCACCGTCGCACGCTCCAGCGCAAGCTGGAGAAGCTGGCATCCAACCACTGACAAGGCAAAGTGTCGCAGGCCGTCGCGACAACGTGTCACAGGGCCAAACGGCGCGCCCGCTCGTATGAGGCGCCGTGGAACCAGCAGACGATTCAACCGGCGAAGAGATCGTCATCGAGGCGCAGCGTCCGCAGGACTCTGCCACGGACCGCGCGCTCGACCGCGCGGCGATCGAAGCGCTCCCCGGCCGCTCGGCGGACGACATGCTGCGCGCCATGCCAGGGCTCCACCAGTCGGCGCACGGCGGACACGGGAAGGCGTACCAGTACTTCCTCCGCGGCTTCGACGCGGTCCACGGCTCCGACATCGCCGTTTCGCTCGAGGGCGTTCCGCTCAACGAGGTCTCCAACGTCCACGGGCATGGCTACCTCGACCTGCACTTCATCCCGCCAGCCGTCGTGCGCGGGCTCACCCTCCGGCCGGGGACCTGGCGCGCGGACGCGGGCGACTTCGCGGTGGCCGGGTCCGCGGACTTCTCGCTCGGACTCGAGGAGCCCGGCGGTCAGGTCTGGATCGGCGGAGGGACCGACGTGAGCGGCGCCGCGACCCTCGCGTGGCGCCCGAAGAAGTCAAAGCCGGGCACCTTCCTGGTCGCGGACGTGGATCTCGGCCAGGGCGTCGGGGACGCTCGTTCCTGGCGGCAGCTTCGCGCGGGGGGCGGCTGGGAGGGTGACCTCGGTGGCGTCCGCGCGCGAGGGTTCCTCCTCGCGTACGACGGCGTCTTCGAGTCCCCCGGCGTGCTTCGCGAGGACGACCTCGCGGCGGGAGAGGTGGAGTTCTACGACGCGTACCCGGCCGCGGGCGGGGGCGCGTCTCGCCGCGTGCTCGCGAGCGCGCTGGTTTCGGGTGGAGACCGCGTGCCCTGGCGCGCCACGCTCTACGGCGGGTGGCGAGACCTGCGTCTGGTCCAGAACTACACCGGGTTCTACGGCGACGAGGAGCACGGCGACGGCAGCGCGCAGGCGCATCACGCGGCGCTCGCGGGTGGGAGGTTCGAGGCGGGTTGGGCCGGGCCGTTGGGCCTCGTTCTCAAGGGAGGGCTCGACGCGCGGGGCGATTTCTTCCGCCAGACCGAGGAGGGCGTGCTCTCGGACGGCGGGGTGTGGGAGACCACCCTCGACGCGAACGCCCAACAGGGCGATCTCGGCGCTTGGATCGCGGCGCCCTGGTCGATCTCGCCCTGGCTCCGGATCGAGCCGGGACTGCGCGCCGAGCTCCTCCTCGTGCATCCCGAGGAAGGCGACCCCGGCGTCGCGTGGGCGCCGGTCCTGGCCCCGAAGGCCGCCGTCACCCTGTTCCCCCGCGGCCCCGTGACCGCGTTCGCCGCCTACGGCCGTGGCTTCCGCTCCCCCGAGGCGCGCGGGACGGAGCCCGGGGAGATCGCCCCCGTCGCGCTCTCGGACTCCGCCGAGCTCGGGGCGCGCGCGCACCCGACCGGCTGGCTGGAGGTGCGGGCGGCAGGGTTCGCGACGCTCATCTCCGACGAGATCGTGTTCGACCACGCCGCCGCGCGCTTCCTCGCGACCGGGAGCACGCGCCGCGTCGGCGTCGACGGCGGCGTGACCGCCCACCCCATCGAGCCGCTGCGCGTGGAGGTCGACGTCACGTGGTCTGATGGCGTCTACGTCGCGACGGGCGAGCCCATCCCATACGCCCCGCGTCTCCTCGTGGTCGGCGGGGTCTACACGGACGACCTTCCGGTCGGACCGCTCCACCTGACCGCGGGCGTGCGCGCGTGGCTCCTGGGCCCTCGCCCTCTCCCAGGCGGCTTCTCCAGCCACGCCGCCGGCGTGGTGGACGTCACGGCGCGCGCGGACTGGAAGCGGTGGAGCCTGTCGCTCGACCTCGACAACGTGCTCGGCAGCCAGTGGCGCGACGGGGAGTTCGTCTTTCCGTCGCATTGGGACCTCGACGAGGCGCGCAGCGAGCTGCCCGTGCGTCACTTCACAGCGGGGGCGCCGACGGTGGCGCGCCTCGCGATCGGACGGAGCTTCTGATGCTGCTCACCCTGCTCCTGGCGTGCGGGACCACCGACCGCGCCCTGCTCTCGGTGCCCGTGACGTTCAAGGGCGCCACCGCCGACGTTGCGCCCGTCGACGGCGTCGCCGTCACCCTCACGGAGGCGTCCGTGACCGTCTTCGACGTGCGGATGGAGGGCCTCGCGCAGACCGCGTGGCGTTGGTCGCCCATCGCGACCGCGCAGGCGCACCCCGGGCACGACTTCGCGGGCGACGTGGCGGGCGAGCTCACCGGCACCTGGACCCTCGATCTGCTTGGCGGCGACGCTCTCCTCGGGGACGCCTCCTGCTACGAGGGCGAGTACGCGACCGGGCGGATCTCGCTGCTGGCGGACCCCGTCTCCGTGTTCGCGGGCACGGCGACCGTCGACGGCGTCGCCACCCCGTTCCGCTTCGAGGTCGCGCCCGATCAGGAGATCACCGGCCTCTCCTTCGAGACCACGATGGCGGCCGATACGCCGCCCTCCGGCATCTCCCTGTCCGTCGACCTGGCCCACGCCCTCTCGTTCGCCGACTGGCGAACGATCGACGCTGACGCCGACGGCACGCTCACCACCGCCGACGGCGCACTCGCCAACACCGTGCTCTTCGGCCTTGTCGCCACCCCCACCTGGACCCTCACACCGGAGCCCTCATGACCCTCTTCTCCCTCTTCCTCGTCGGCTGCGCCAACGGCACCTGGACCGTCAACACCTGGGGCGAGGAATACATCGAAGACACCATCCCGGCCGAGATCTTCGAAGACGGTTGCACCGTCACCTACGACAGCTTCGAGGTCGCGATGAGCGGCGTCGCGCTCCTCGACGGCGACGGCACTGAGGTGGGCGTGGTCGACGGCGAGCAGGTGTTCGACCTCACCGCCGCCGGCCCCCACGACGTCGGCTCGGCGGAGGTGCCCGCCACGCACTACGCCAACGCCCGCTACGTGATCGCGCCCTCGGATCAGCTCGGCGGCAGCTCCGTCGTCGCGGCCGGCACGCTCACCTGCGGCGCTGACGCGGTGACCTTCGATTGGGCGTTCGACACGGACACCACCTACGCGTGCGAGCCCGCCGACCTCACCATCCCCGCCGGGGGCGAAGACAGCACCCAGTACACCATCCACGGCGACCACCTCTTCTACGACGGGCTCGAGAACGAGGACGCCGTGGTCCGCGGGCAGGCCATCGCGGACGCGGACGCGGACGCCGACGGCGTGGTCACCCTCGCGGAGCTGGAGGCGGTGCCCGTCGCCACGCTTGGGTACCAGGTGGGCCAGTACAGCGAGGTGACGAACCTGGCGCAGTTCGTGGGCTTCCTGACCCAGACCCTGGGCCACGTGGACGGCGAGGGGCACTGCCAGGTCGACCTGTAGCGTGCTCCTCCTCGCCTCCATCGCGCTCGCGCACGACCTCTGGCTCGCGCCGGCCTCCCTCGTCGCGGCGCCTGGGCCGGCTCCGGCCGTGGTCCTGCGCCTCGGCGAAGATCTGATCGTGGAGGAGGAGCGCCCCCTCGAAGCCGTGAAGGCCACGCGCTGGGTTCACGCATGGAAGGGTCGCAACGAGGAGCTGCTGCGGGACGGAGCCCTCACGCAAATCGGCACGCTCAGGCGCGGCTGGCACGCCCTCGCCATGGACCGCACCCCGGCGGTCCTGGAGCTGCCGGCCGATCGCTTCCGCGCCTACCTCGCGGAGGAGGGACTGCTCCAGGTCGTGGCGCGCAGGGACGAGCTCGGCGAGCGCGAAGCTCCCGGCCGGGAGCGCTACCGACGCTGCCTCAAGGCGCTCGTCCGCGTGGGTGAAGCCCGCTCAGCGGGTTGGGACGCCCGTCTCGGCCAGCCGCTGGAGCTCGTCGCGGCGGCGAACCCGGCCTCCGTGGAGGCGGGCGCCGAATGGCGCGTCCGCGTGTGGTTCCAGGACGCGCCGCTCCGTGGCGCGCGCCTGCGCCTCACGGTCAACGGCGCGGCGGGGCCGCGGAGCGTCGACGCCACCTCAGACGCCGAGGGCTACGCCACGTTTGTCGCGCCCGGGGCTGGCGATGCGCTGGTCACGATGGTCCACATGCAACGCGCGCAACCGGGCGACACGGTGGAGTGGGAGAGCTGGTGGGGGGCACTGTCGCTCCCGCTCGGGCGCTGAGGCATCGACGAACGATGCCGCCGCCGCTACGGTGCCCCGTGCCCCGCACCATCCGCTTCGGCCACGCGCCGAACTGCTCGCCTGCGTGGAGTACGCGCGCCGGCTCGTCGCGCAGGAGCGCGGAACAACACCGGCGCGCGCGCAGGCGCGGAGCGGATCGCCGCCGGACCCGGATTACACAGTGAACCTTTGGAAGGCACGATGACGGAGCAAGACGCACAAGCGGCGACCGGACGGTGGATGGACGAGGCCGGCGTGGTGCCGGGGATGCGCGTGCTCGACGTCGGCTGCGGGCCCGGCGCCGTGACCGCGTTGCTGCTGGAGCGGGTGGGTCCTGAGGGCCGGGTGGTCGGCATCGACCGGGCGCCCCCGCTCCTCGAGCTCGCCGCGGCCCGCAACCCGGACCCGCGCGCGACCTTCGTTCGCGCCGACCTGGACGCCGCGCTCCCTGAGCTTGGCGCGTTCGACGCCGTGGTCGGCCGGCGCGTCCTGATGTACCTGAAAGACCCGGCGGCGACGCTCGCCCGGATGGTGGCGCTCGTCCGCCCTGGCGGCGTGGTGCTCTTCCAGGAGCTCGTGATCGACACCGCGCCGACGGGGCTCCGCCTCCACGATGCGCTGCGGGACGCGCTCGTCGGCATGCTCGCGCACGAGTCCGCGTCCTGGACCCTGGGGCGCGCGCTGCCCGGGATCTTTCGGCGCGCGGGGTTGCCTGCTCCGGTGTTGCGCGCCGAGATCGGCGTGGCCGCTCCGGGACAGCCAGACACGCTCGCCGCCCGCGTGGGGATGATGAAGGAGCGCCTCGCCGCGGGCGGGGCCTCGCCGGAGCTGCTGGACACCGACACGCTGGGCGCGCGCCTGCACGCGGAGCGGGAGGAGGCCGGCGTGGCGTGGCTGGCGGAGGCGGCGGTCGTCGCGTGGACCCGGGTTGGCGAGCGTCCAGCCCACACCGCCGGTCAGCGCCACCCGTAGGTCGATGCCGGGGGGCCGCGGCGGCGCACCTCCTGCCCTTCGCCATGATGTTGCGGGCGTGGACGAACGACGTCACGGTCTTCACCCAGGGCGCCGTGCCGCTCGCCGACGAGCTGCGTGCCGCACTCCTCGCCTCTGGCCTCCGCATCGAGGACGCACCCATCCGGCACCTCGTCGGCGCGCGGCTGGAGCGGGTCGAGCTGGAGGACGGCGTCTCGGTCCCCCGCGAGGTCCTGTTCGGGCACCCGCCGCAGCGGCAGGTCGAGCTCGGGTGCTCGGCCGAGGTAGACCCGGTGTGCCTCCTGAACGCGTCGCGATGGAGTCACTTGTGCAGGCAGGCTCTCGCGAGGACCCCGCCCGGATTGGCCTCAAGTGCGCTCTTGCACGTCCCGGAGCACGAGTGGAACGTGTACTCGGCGATCGTCGAACTGAACTTCTGGTCACCCTCCATCACCAGCGCGCAGTTCGCGCAACGATGCACCGTGCGATCCCCAGCGCCGTCCGCGAGGTCGGCCTTGTCCAGGCACTCGGCGGAGGGCGGAGGGGCGTGCGGGACGGCGGCCGCCGCGGCGGGCACGGCGACGGTCAGAGCCGATGTCTCGGGAGAAGGTGAGCAGGCAAAGAGGAGGAGGAGGAGGAGGGACAAGCGAAATCCGTGCGCTGACATCGGCGTAACGTCGAGCGCCCAAAGGAACACCGGGGCAATTCGTCGCAGTCCGCATCACCCCCGGGCGTACGGGGGCTCCGGGTCGTACTGGATGTACCGCTGCACCTCGCGCGCGAACTCGGGAGTGTGGATCTGCCCGACGAGCCAGAGCGCCATGTCGATCCCGGCCGAGACGCCGGCCGCCGTAACCAGGTTTCCGTCGCGCACGTAACGCACGTCGTCGCGCACCACGACCGGGTGCCCACGGAGCTCCTCGATCCGCGACCAGTGCGTCGTCACCTGCTTTCCCGTGGCGAGGCCGGCCGCGACGAGCACGAAGGAGCCGGTGCACACGCTCGTGAGCCACCTGCACCCGGACGCCTGCCGCCGCAGGAGGGCGAGCATGGCCGGGTTGGTCATCTGGCGTCGTCGGCCGTCTCCGCCCGGGACCAGGATCACATCGAGCGCGGGGGCGTCGGCCCAACGTGTATCCGGGACGACGACGAGCCCCTTCGCGCAGCGCACCGGATCGAGCGTCTCGCCGAGCAGTAGGACGCGATCCGCGCCGCCGAGCTGCGCAGCGGCGGCGAAGACCTCCCACGGGCCGACGAAGTCGAGCTCTTCGACGTCGGGAAAGGCAAGGACACCGATGACGGACATTGGGCAACTGTATCCCCCGGTGAGGGCCGGCGCGGATCGTCAGAAGGAGAGGGTCTCGAGCTCCGGATCGGCCAGAATCGCGTCCTCCGTGAAGGGGAACGCGAACCAGGTGCTGCTGGACAGCGTGTCGAGTTGGTCCAAGTACCAGGGTGAGCTGGTCTCGGTGGCCTGGCCATAGGCGAGCAGGCCCTCGGCCGCCGGGCCGTCGACCCCGAGCGTGACCACGTGCTCGTACGAAGCCCCGAATAGAGCCTCGGGCGCCATCCCCGTGAGAGACGCCGTCCACCCGTTCCACGTGCCATAGCCCTCCGCGTTCTCGATCACGTCGAAGATCCCCTGCCCCCCGGGCCCACCGGGGAGCGGGTACCGGCCGGCCGGCGCGTCGACGGCATGCCCGTCACCCCATGCCGCGTCCGGCGAAATCCCCGCCTCGGCGAGGGCGAGCGCAACCCGGGCGAGCGCCTCCTTGGCGTCAGCCCGGACGGCGGGGTCGGTGCTGAATCCGGTAGGAGTTCCGACCGGATCTTCCCAGGACGCGGGGGTCTCGAACAGGTCCTCGGCGTCGCCGGTGTCCTCCATGCTCGTCCATAGACCGGCGAAGACGAGCGCACCGACGCTGTCCACCGTGTTGCGCTGGTCCCAGCCCGCGAGCGCGGCGCATACCTCGGACAGGTCGACTTCGTCCCCGGCCCAGGTGCCGACCGGATCCTCGAGGCACGCGTCCGCGACGGCGTCCGCGAGCAGCTCTCCCGCCCGGTTGCGCTCCTGATGGAAGACCTCTCCCGCCAGCGATCCGGTGAATCCGGGGTCGCCGAGGCCGTCCGTGCCGGCGAGACGCTCCTCGATCATCGCCAGCCCGAGGCTGGGGCGAAGCGCGAGGGGGCCCCCTTCGACGCCGAGGATGGGCGAATAACCGAGCAGGGGTGCGTCGACGTTCGGGAGGTCGTAGGTGTTGTTGCTGTTGGCGACGTAGTCGCTTCGCGTGATCGACGGCAGGTCCGGCGCCGCCATCCGCCCGCTCCAGGCGCACTCCGCGCGGCTCCCGTCGAGCACGTAGATTCCGTAAGCCCGGAGGGCCTCGGCGACGCTGCTCGTGCTGCAGGTGTCCAACATCTCGGCCGACACCGCCGGGACATTGGAGATGTCGCCGAAGAACACGTCCCCTGCGTCGTCCGCCGCGAGTGTGTAGGACCACGGGACGCCCTGGGTCATCTCCAGGCTCGCCTGGACCTCCGCGACGGACGTCGCGCGGGAGATGCCGAGGAACTGCTCCACGATGCGGGTGTTTTCCTCGTTCACGTCGTGAATCGCGAATGCGCTCGAAGCGGTCCAGCCCATGCGGAACGCGGTCGCGTCGAGGATCGGGCCGTCCTCCGACCGGAAGAAGGACACCTCCCGCGGCGTCTCCTCACCCCGAACGTCGATGGAGAGGAGCTCCTCGGTGATGGCCCGCGTCTCGCCATCCACGGTGTAGGTCTGGGGGTCGCCCGAAACCAACGCCAGCTCGGCGACCGTGAAGCGCGCCGCGGTGGAGAACGTGAGCCCCCAGGCCACGTGTCGATTGAACCCGACCAGCGGCACGGGCAGGCCACCGAGCGTTCCGCCCATCACGTCGAGCTCGCCCGGGATCGTGAGGTGGACCATGTAGATCCGGTGGATCCCGGACCAGGGAAAGTGTGGATTGTACAGGTGCACCGCCTCACCTTCACGGGTGGCGTCCCTGCCGAGCGCCCACGCGTTGCTTCCGAACGGGGCGCTCGCGAGACGGCGCAGGGCCGTGGGCCCGCCGGCCGAGGGTGGCGGCGCGGGCGGCGCGGGCGGCCCCGCCGCCGCCGCGGGCGCGGACGAAGCGAGGTACGGCGCGAGCACCTCCCCGCTCGCCACGCCGGCGGTCGCGACCCACAACCGGTAGACACTGGGCACCGATACGTCCTCCGTGAATTCGACCTCGCACGCGGGGAGTCCCGGATTATCGGCGATATAGCGGTTGATCCCCGCGGCATAGCCCTCGGCCATCGCGCGAGCGTCGGCCGAACCGGCAGCGAACGCTGCTTCGAGGGCTGCGTCGTCCAGCCAACCCCGGTAGAAACGGTCGGAGTCGAGGGCCGGGTAGGAGACCCCGTGGACCGGCAACTCCACGTCACCACGGGCGCCGAGCTGCGCCGCCAGCCGACCGTTCACCTCGGCGATCCGGTGGGCGAGGAGGCAGCGATTGTCCTGGGTGTAGGCATATCCGACGCCGAAGGCGAGGCCCTCCACGTCCGCTGCGGTGACGTGCACCACCCCGTGCGCCGTGCGACGCAGGGTCACGCCCTCGGAGGAGGAGGTGTCGGTGTCCTGGGGGACGGGGGACTTCCCGGTGCACCCGATGAGCGAGAGGACGATGAGGAGCATGAGTGGATTCCTGCGCGGTGGACGGGTAGCCGACCGAAGCTCCGCGGGGATGAGGCAAGTTGTCGCATCCACGGCTTCACCCGCGAGGGCCACGTCGCCGCCGCGGCGAGGCCATCCGCTCCGGCTGGCTCCGTGCTCGCCGGAACTGCGCGGATCCTGGCCGTCGATGACACGGGAGGACGGAGGCACGGGCTGCGGTTGGGCGGGCACGCCCGCGCCGGCGGAGGCGGAGGGCGGGGACCGTGTGGGTGGCCGAGGGGCACGGGGTCGTGTTGGCGGGACCCGTGCAGGTCACCCTCGAGGGCGCAGCGGCGTCGGAGGGGCGCTCCGAGGACACGGACGGCAACCCCGACACCCCGCGCGCCGAGCTGGATCCCGTCCAGTCGTGGGGGACGTCTGGAGAGATGGCGTGGATGGTGACCGGGCAGCATCGGCGGCCGGGGGCGTGGCCGGTCGCCGGCGAGAAGATCGGCGTCGAGGTCGCGGGGCGCGGCGAGCGACTCTCGCTCGGTGGCGGCGCCGACGACGTGGAGGCCGGGGGCGCTTCGGGCGGGGAGCTCGCCGTACGCGTGTGGCACCCGATCGGGCTCGGCGGCGGGGTGTCCGGCGGCTGGTTCCTGTACGACACCGCGCCGCTGGAGGAGCCCGAAGCGCTCTCTTCATGGCACGTGGCGGCGCGCGTCACCGCCCGGTGGTTGTAGCGGCGTGATGCGGAGGGACGCGGGACGGCGATCCGGCGGCGGACGCGCCTACGCAGACCTGGTCACTGCCTCGCTGCAGGCCGTCCCGACGCCCCTCACCACGTCCGCCCCCCGTGCCCCTCCCCATGGCACGAGCCCTCGCACTGCCGCGTCGGCAACCAGTCCATCCCCTCGGGGAGCGCGACGTCGGCGATGCCGTCGACGTGCCGCGCCGCGTCGGCGAGCGCGCCGGAGGCGTCCAGCGTCGCGGAGTGACACTCCGCGCACGCGAGCCCCTCGTCGAGGTGCCGCTTGTGATCTCCGCTCATCCCGGCCCAGGCCGCGCCGTCGCTCTCCGCGGAGGCGTGGCAGTCGTCGCACGCGGCGAAGGTCTGCCCGACCGCCGCGGTGCCGTCGTTCCCCTGGCCGTTCCCGTGGCAGTACAGGTTGGAGCAGGTTCCAGACCCGGAGTAGGCCGCCGCCGGCGAGATCCCTCCGCCGAAGGCGACCTCAGCGACCGAGGGCGTCGTGTCCCCGTGGAACACGTGGCCCTCCGAGAGGGCGTCGGCCGGGCGGGTGTGACATTGGACGCAGTCGTACGCACCGTGCAGGTTGGTGGTCACGTGCGCGGTGTGCGCCGCGAAGCTGATGTCGGTGTCCGCGCCGTCGACATCGCGCGGAGGCGCGCCGGATGGCTCGTTGGTGCCGCCGTGGCAGAACGTGCAGTCGGTGCGCCACCCCACGGGGTGACACGTGTCACACGAGACCGCGGCCCCTTCTCCGGCGAGGTCGGCGCCGTGGCAGTCCACGCAGACTTCCGCCTGGCTCTTGGCCGCGACACCGTGGACGGTGGGCGCCGCGAACCCGTCCGGATGGTGAGCGGCCGTCGCGGTGTCCTTTCCCGTGGGCGAGCAGGCGACGAGGGTGGCGAGGAGGAGGGCGGTCACGCCGTGTCCGTTACCCCGTCACCATGCGTGTCGGCACCGAGTGCGACAACTTGCCGCGTTGCGTTGATCCTCCGCGCGGCGCTATCCGTACGACCCCCTGTACGAGGAGCCCATGTCACCGTCCATCTCCCTCCGCGCCCTCGCCGTCGCCGCCTTCGCCACGTTCGGCGCGAGCTGCTCCGGCCACGATCACGACGACACCGCCCACGCCGACGACACCGCCCACGAGGCGGACACGGACACCGACTCGGATACGGACACCGACACCGACACCGACACCGATACGGACACCGACGTGGTCGACCCGCTGACCACCGACGACGACCTCGACGGCGTGAGCGAGAACGACGGCGACTGCAACGATCGCAACGACGCCGTCTACCCCGGCGCGCGCGAGCGCAGCTTTGACGGCGTCGACTCCGACTGTGACGGCGCCGAGCTCCCCGCCGGCGGTTCGGACCGCTACGCCGAGGCGCTCCCCCTCCTCGACACCGACGAGGACGGCGCGGTCTCCTTCGAGGAGTTCGACGCGGCGTGCACCGCCTCCGCGATGGTGCTCGGAGAGGCGAACCCGGGCGTCGTCCAGACCCACGTGAGCTGCGGCGGCACCAACAGCTGCCGGGGCATGGTCCTGCACCCGTGGAACGAGCTCTACGAGCACGACTGCCGTGGCGTGAACGGCTGCGCCGGGTGGAGCTGCGTCGAGACGGTGGACGGCGCGGGACGCGACGGCGCCACGGTCTACACCGAAGCCACGTGCGACTGGTGTCATGGCGGGGAGGGCACCTTCCTCGTCCACACACCTGCCGGAGAGGATCCGGAGAGCTGGATCGCCACCTTCTTCGACCGCACCGACACGGAGTTCCGCTCCGCGATCGCCTTCGGGATGGACGGGGTTGACGCCGACGGCGTGGCCACGCGCGACATGCCCGGCTTCCACGAGCGGATCTCCCGGGCCGAGATGGACGCGGTGATCGCGTACATCCGCACGCTCCCGGTCGCGGCCCCGCCCGAAGAAGAGTGAACATCGCGCGCGACGCCCTGGGCATCGGCCTGCGGCGCCCGCACGTGGACGCGCTGCTCTCTGAGCACGCGCCCATCGGCTTCCTCGAGGTGATCGCCGAGAACCACCTCGACGCGGGCTCCCTTCCGCGGGCGCGCCTCGACGAGATCGCGGCGCGCTACCCCGTCGTCGGGCACGGCGTCGCGCTGAACCTCGTGGGCGCGGAGCCGCTCGACCTCGTGCACCTGGAGCGCGTACGGGAGTTGGTGCGGGCCTACGGGATGCCCTGGTTCAGCGACCACCTCTGCTGGTCGGCCTCCGGCGGGCACCGTCACCACGACCTGTTGCCTGCACCCTACGACCCCGAGCTGGTGCCCTACGTGGCGGCGCGCGCGCGCTTCGTGCAGGACTTCCTCGGCGTGCCGTTCGGCATCGAGAACCTCTCGTCCTACGTCGCCTGGGGCCGCGACCAGATGCCGGAGTGGGAGTTCTATCGGCAGGTCGTGGACGCGTCGGATTGCTGGTACATGCTCGATCTGAACAACATCTACGTGTCGAGCGTGAACCACGGATTCGATCCGCTGGCGTACCTCGCCTCCGTGCGGTGGGACCGGGTGCTCCAGGTGCACATGGCGGGGCACCTCGTGCGGCCCGACGGGCTCCGGCACGACACGCACGACCGGCCCGTCTGCGCCGAGGTCTGGGCGCTGTACCGCGAGGCGTGGGCGCTGGGCGGGCCGTTCCCGACGCTGCTGGAGTGGGACGACCAGGTGCCGCCGCTGCCCGAGGTGCTCGCCGAGGTCGCCAAGGCGGCGAGCGTGCGCACGTGACGTCGCTTCCGCCGCCGCCCCCGTGGCTCGCGCCGCTCCAGGAGGCGTTCGGCGCGCTGCTGGAGACGCCGCTCGACGCGACGGGCGGCACCCTGCGCTCCTCTGCCGACGCGCCGGCGCTCACGGCCGCGCTCGCGGACCCGTCGACGGCGCGCACCCGGCTCGCGCTCTACCACGAGCAGTACTGGATGCGCCTCTACGGGGCGCTCCACGCGGAGCTGCCGCGGTTCGCCCAGGTCGTCGGCTACTGGCGCTTCAACGCGCTCGCCACGCTCCACCTCCACGAGGCGCCGCCGAACCGCGTCGACCTCGCCCGGTGCGGAGACGGCCTCGCCGCCCGGCTCCTCGCGGGGATCGACCGCATCGCCTCCACCGCCCCGCCGCCAGCCACCCCCGACACCCGCGCGATCGGCCCGCTCGTGCACGGTCCCGACCCATGGACCGACACCCTTCGCTCGGTCCGCGCCCCCGTCGACCTCGCCCGGCAGGCGCTGCGGATGGACGAGGCGGCGCGCCGGGCGCTGGCGGCGCCTCATGCAGCCGTGTGGCGGCCCACGGGTGCCGACGTGGCCACGCTCCCCGAGCGGCGGCTGCGCTTCGCGCCTTCGTTCCGCCTCCTGCGGGAGGACTGGGCCCTCGCCGAACGCGCCGTACCCTCGGATCCGCCCGCGCCGTTCTCGCGCCACGCCGAGCCGTGGTTCTGGGTGTCGTTCCGCGCCGAGCGCACGACCGCCCTGGCGCGGGTCGAGCCGGGGTTCGCGCGGCTCCTCGCGCTGGCTTCGGAGCGGCCCTTCGGCGAGGCGATCGACGCGCTCGCGCAAGGCCGCGACCCGACGGACACGGCGGCGTTGGGCGCGGCGCTCCCCGGTTGGATCGAGCGCGCGTTGACCTCCGGATGGTGGATCGGGGCGCGGTGAGCGGGGATGTCGGACCCGGAGGAGGGCGCCAGAGAGCGTCGGTGCCCGTGCGGGCGGCGGGCGGCGCCCGCGGCTCGCGCCGCGGCCATCGACGGTGCCCCGGAGGAGCTTGCGGCTGCGCTCAGCGGGGGCTACCCTGGTCCCGAGGAGCCCTGATGAACGTGCTCGCATTCGCCTCGTTGCTCGTCGGCTGCGTCGGTACCGACGTCGCGGAACCTCGGGACACCGCCGGGGGCGACGCCGACACCGACGCCGACACGGACACCGACACCGACACCGACACCGACACCGATGCTCCGACG
>CAJBVW010000080.1 GCA_903959175.1 uncultured Pseudomonadota bacterium | reverse complement strand
CGCGCGGAGGAGGCCGCCGCCGACGCCCTCCTCGTCGCCGTCCCCCTCGAGGACGCCGAGCCCACCGAGCTCCCCTTCACCTTCCGCTTCCCCACCGCCCACGGCGCCCTCGCCCTCCTTGCCGCGTGCGCCGCCCTCCCCTCCCCGCCCGCGCTCGAGTGGGTCGGCACCCCCGTGCGCTCCGCCGGCCGCCACGGCACCGGCGCCCTCCGCATCACCCTCGACGAGAACCGCGAGTGGTTCGGCGCCCTCGGCGGCCTCGTGGTCGGCGGCGAGCGCGTGGAGCTCGCGCGCCTGCTCGACTCGGCGCGGCGGCGCGAGCGCTTCGTCGCCATGAACGCCCACACCTACGTCGAGCTGGACGACGAGCTGCGTCGCCACCTCGCGCTGTTGAGCGACCACGCCCGCCTCACCGTGGACGGCGTCGAGGTCGGCCCCTCCGCCGTCGCCGTCCTCCACGACCTCGACCGCGCGGGTGCCAGGGTCAAGGCGGACGCGAAGTGGCGTGAGTTGGTCGCACGGGTCCAAGCCGCCGACACCCTCGATCTCCCCGTCCCCGTCGGCCTCACCGCCGAGCTGCGCCCCTACCAGGAGGCCGGCTTCCGTTGGATGGCCCGCCTCGCCGAGTGGGGCGCGGGCGGCGTGCTCGCGGACGACATGGGCCTCGGCAAGACCGTCCAATCCCTCGCGTTGCTCCTCGCTCGCGCCGACCGCGGCCCCGCGCTCGTCGTTGCGCCCACGTCCGTCGCCTTCAACTGGCGCGACGAGGCCGCGCGCTTCGCCCCTTCGCTCGGCCTGACCCTCTACGGCGACGCCCCCGACCGCGACCTCGCCCTCGCGCGCCTGGGCCCGGGGGACGTGCTCGTCGTCAGCTACGGCATGCTCGTCCACGACGGCGATCGGCTCGCCGCGCGGCGCTTCGCCACCGTGCTGTTCGACGAGGGGCAGAACCTCAAGAACGCCGCCACCCAGCGCGCCCGCGCCGCCCGCGCCCTCGTGGCGGACGTGAAGTTCGCCCTCTCCGGCACCCCCATCGAGAACCACCTCGGCGAGCTCTGGAGCCTCTACACCGTCGTCTTCCCCGCGCTGCTCGGCGGCTGGGAGGCCTTCCGCCGCCGCTACGCCCTCCCCATCGAGAAGCAGACGGACCCCGCCACCGCGCCCGCCCTCGCCCGCGTGCTCACCCCCTTCCTGCTCCGCCGCACCCGCGGCCAGGTCGCCACCGAGCTGCCGCCCCGCACCGAGGTGCGCGTCCCCGTCGTGCTCTCCACCCCCGAGTGGACCCTCTACGAAGACGCCCGCCTCGCGACGCTCTCCGACCTTGAGACCCGCGCCGCCACCCTCAAGGAGCAGGAGCGCCGCGTGGACGTGCTCGCCGCCCTCACCCGCCTGCGCCTGCTCGCCTCCCACCCGCGCCTCTACGATCCGCGCTCCGAGCTGCCCTCCTCCAAGCTCGCCCGCCTCCTCGAGCTGCTCGACGAGCTCCGCGCCGAGGGCGAGCGCGCGCTCGTCTTCAGCCCCTTCACCTCCCACCTCGCGTTGGTCCGCGAGGCGTTGGAGGAGCGTGACATCCCCTACGAGTACCTCGACGGCCAGACCCCGACGCACGCCCGCGAGCAGCGCATCCGGGCGTTCCAGGATGGCAACGCGCCGGTCTTCCTGCTCTCGCTCAAGGCCGGCGGCGTCGGCATCAACCTCACCGCGGCCTCGACCGTCATCCACCTCGACCCCTGGTGGAACCCCGCGGTGGAAGACCAGGCCTCCGACCGCGCCCACCGCCGCGGCCAGACGCGCCCTGTCACCATCTACCGGATGGTCGTGCTCGGCACCATCGAGGAGCAGATGCTGGCGCTGCACGCCGACAAGCGCTCGCTGGTGTCACGCGTCCTCGACGGCGACGGTGACAGCGGCACGCTCACCACCCAGGACCTCGTCGCGCTGCTGTCGGAGAGGTCCCCCGGGCCCGCGCCAGAGCCCGACACGCGGAAGATCGCGTTCCGGAGCTGAGAGCGGTCAAGGGGCTCAATCGCAGGACACCACGTCGACCTCCACCGCGCTCCGATCCAACCGCCACGGCCCCCAGAACACCGTCCCGTCCATCTCCACGATCGACAGCTCCATCTCCGTATCCGTGACACACCCCACCGCCCGGATGTCCCGCTGCTCGGGCGCGCCCGCCCCCGCGAAGAACCGCGCCGACCAGTCGAACGTGGTCCCGTCCAGCGTCAGGTCGTCCTCGATTACGCCCCCGTAGCACCCGTCGCTCCACGCGCCGCGGCCCGGCTCGAAGAAGCTGAGCGCGATGCCGCTGCCCTCCCAACTCGTCCCCTCGATCGACCCCGCGAACGTGGCCGCCGGATCGCACGGCTCGAGCAGGACGGTGTCGGTGTCGGTGTCCACCGAGGTGTCCTCCGCCGGATCCGACCCCGAGTCGAGGGAAGCCCCGGTACACCCGGCGAGGAGGACCACGAACAGCGCGCGGAAGAACATCATCCCTCCATCGTACACCCGAAGGGCCGCTCATCTCGGGCTAAACTCGCGCGATGTCCTCCTACCCGCACCTCCTCGCCCCCCTCGACCTCGGCTTCACGACCCTCCCGAACCGCGTCCTCATGGGCTCGATGCACGTGGGCCTGGAGGAGGAGAAGGGCAGCTTCCCGAAGCTCGCGGCCTATTTTGCGGCGCGGGCACGGGGCGGCGTGGGCCTCATCGTCACGGGCGGGATCTCGCCGAACCGCGCGGGGCAGCTCAAGCCCTTCGCCGCCACGCTCTCGACAAAACGCGAGGCCGCGCGCCACAAGAACGTGACCGACGCCGTGCACGCCGAGGGCGGCCGCATCGCGATGCAGATCCTGCACGCCGGCCGCTACTCCTACCACCCCTTCGCGGTCGCCCCCACGCGCATCAAGTCCCCCATCAGCCCCTTCTCCCCCTGGGGCCTGACCGGCCGCGGCGTGCAGGGCACGATCGACGACTTCGTGCGCTGCGCCGTGCTCGCGCGGGAGGCCGGCTACGACGGCGTCGAGGTCATGGGGAGCGAGGGCTACCTCATCAACCAATTCATCGTGAGCCACACCAACAAGCGCGCGGACGGTTGGGGCGGCGCCTACGAGAACCGCATCCGCTTCCCCCTCGAGATCGTGCAGCGCATCCGCGAGGCCGTCGGCAAGGACTTCATCGTCATCTACCGGCTCTCGATGATGGATCTGGTGCCGACCGGCAGCACCTGGGACGAGGTCCTCCAGCTCGCCAAGGGCATCCAGGCCGCGGGCGCCACGATGCTGAACACCGGCATCGGTTGGCACGAGGCGCGGGTGCCGACGATCGCCACGTTGGTCCCCCGCGCCGCGTTCACCTGGGTGACTCGCCGCCTGCGCGAGTCGGGGGAGATCACCATCCCGCTCGTCACGAGCAACCGCATCAACACCCCCGAGGTCGCCGAGCAGGTGCTCGCGAGCGGCGCCGCCGACATGGTGAGCATGGCGCGGCCGCTGTTGGCCGACCCCGACTTCGTGGCAAAGGCGAAGGCCGGACGCGCGCAGGACATCAACACCTGCATCGCGTGCAACCAGGCGTGCCTCGACCACATCTTCCAGAACAAGCGGGCGAGCTGCCTCGTGAACCCGCAGGCCTGCCACGAGACCGAGCTCGTCTACACACCCCCCGCCCGCAAGCTGCGCGTGGCCGTGGTCGGCGCCGGCCCCGCGGGCCTCTCCTGCGCGACCGTCGCGGCGGAGCGCGGCCACGACGTGACGCTCTTCGAGGCGGACCCCACCATCGGCGGCCAATTCAACCTCGCGCGCCAGATCCCGGGGAAGGAGGAGTTCAACGAGACGCTCCGCTACTACGCCGGGAGGCTGGAGAAGACGGGTGTCACCCAGCGCCTCGGCGCCCGCGTCGGCCCCGACGAGCTGCGCGCCTTCGACGCCATCGTGATCGCCACCGGCGTGAACCCGCGCAAGGTCAGCTTCCCCGGCCACGACCACCCCAAGGTCCTCTCCTACGTGGACGTGCTCACGCGCAAAGCGACGGTCGGCGCGAAGGTCGCCATCGTCGGCGCCGGCGGCATCGGCTTCGACGTAGCCGAGTTCCTCTCCGAGCCCGCCCAGCGCGGGGACACCCACCCCGACATCGCGGCCTTCCTCGCCGAGTGGGGCGTGGACCACGCCGGGTGGGGCACCAAGGGATCGGACGCGCGGGGCGGCCTCACGAAGCCGACCGCCGCGCACGCGGGCCGCCACATCTACCTGCTCCAGCGCTCCCCCCGGAAGCACGGCGAGAACCTCGGCAAGACCACCGGCTGGATCCACCGCTCCTCGCTCAAGCAGCGCGGCGTCGAGATGATCGGCGGCGTCCAGTACGACCGCGTGGACGACGCCGGCCTGCACGTCACCGTCAACGGCCAGCAGTCCGTCATCGAGGTCGACCACGTCGTCATCTGCGCGGGGCAGGTCTCGAACGACACGCTCGCCGCCCCGCTGCGCGCCGCGGGCCGCACGGTGCACGTCATCGGCGGCGCCCACGAGGCCGGCGAGCTCGACGCGAAGCGCGCGATCGCGCAGGGCGCGCAGGTCGCGGCGGCGCTGTAGACGGCGTTCACGGAGCGCTTCCAACGCGCGCTTGACACCTCGGGCCCGTCGGCGTCAAGCTGGCCTGCTCCGGAGCCTCCCTGCGCCCGTTCCTATCCTGGGCCCTGCTCGCCGCCGCGCTCGCGGGGTGTGACGGCGCCGAGCCCGATCCCGTCGTCGCCGACCGCGGGCCCGCGCCCGAGGTCCTGCCGCCCGCCCCCTCCCTGCGCCGGCTCACCGCCGCCCAGTACGCGAACACCGTGCGCGACCTGCTCGGCGCCGACATCGCGCTGCCCACCCGCCTCGAGCCGGACGCCGCGGAGGAGGGCCTCCTCTCGGTCGGCGCGGGCACCGCCAGCGTGTCGTCGCTCGGGGTCGAGCGCTACGAGGACGCCGCGCTGCTCCTCGCCGGGCAGATTGCCGACCAACCCGACCGCCTCGCCACCGTCGTGCCGTGCACCCCCGCGGCCGCGGACGACGCCGCCTGCGCCGACACGTTCGTCCGCGCCTTCGGCCAACGCGCGTGGCGCCGCCCCCTCACCGACGCCGAGGCCGCGCGGCTCGTCGACGTGGTGACCCTCATCGGGGGCGAGTCCGGCAGCTTCGCGGAGGGCGTCCGCTACGCCCTCGCCGCGATGCTCCAGTCCCCCCACTTCGTGTACCGCCGCGAGCACGGCGCGCCCGACCCGGACGACACCGCCCAGCGCCCGCTCACCGACTGGGAGATCGCCACGCGCCTGTCCTACCTCGTGTGGGCGACCACCCCGGACGACACGCTCCTCGCCGCCGCCGCCGCCGGAGAGCTCACCACGGACGCCGGGCTGCGCGCCCAGACCGAGCGCCTGCTCGCCGACGACCGCGCCCGCACCGGCGTCCGCGCGCTGTTCACCGAGCTGTTCACCCTCGACGACCTCGACACCATCTCGAAGGACCCCACGATCTTCACCCACGCCAGCGCCGAGCTCGGGCCCGCCGCGCGGGAGGAGACGCTCCGCGTGGTCGAGCGCCTCACCTTCGGCGGAGACGGCGTCGCACCGACCGACTTCCGCGACCTGCTCACCACCGACACCACCTTCGTCGACCCCCGCCTCGCCGCCCTCTACCGCGTCGCCGCGCCCGACCCGGACGGCTTCGGCGAGGTCACGTTGGACGAGGCCGGCGGCCGGCGCGGCCTGTTGGGTCAGGCGAGCTTCCTGATGTTGAACGCCTACAGTACGCGCAGCTCGGCGACCAGGCGTGGCCTGTTCATCCGCAAGACGCTGCTGTGTCAGACCATCCCGCCCCCGCCGGGTGACGTCGACACGTCCATCCCCGAGGCGGACTCCACCTCTCCCACCCTGCGCGACCGCCTCCAGACCCACCTGGAGGATCCCACCTGTGCGTCGTGTCACCAGCTCACCGATCCCATCGGCCTCGGCCTCGAGAACTTCGACGGCATCGGCCGGTGGCGGGACACCGAGAACGGCGCCACCATCGACGCCTCCGGCGACCTGGAGGGGCAGTCCTTCGCCGACGCGTGGGAGCTCGGCGAGGCCGTGCGGAACAACGACAACCTCGGCCCCTGCTTCGCGCACCACCTCTACCGCTACGCGATGGGCCGCACCGTCGCCGAGGGCGAGGAGGAGCTGGTGGACTGGATCGGGGACGGCTTCGTCCAGTCCGGCCACGACTGGCAGTCCCTCCTGCTCGACATCGTCATGAGCCCGGCCTTCCGCCGGGCGGGGGCCCTGGACGAATGAAGCGCCCGAATTGGATCCGTGACCCTCGCACCGGCCTCTGGCGGCACGGCGTCGCCACGCGCGGCCGCGCCCAGAGCGCCCCCGGCATCGTCGGTGCCCGCCCCCACGCGTACGCCACATCCGGCAGTCGCCGAGGCTTTCTCCGTGGTGTGCTCCGCGGCGGCCTCGTCACCCTCGCCCTCCCGTGGCTCGAGATCTTCGCCGGGCGCCGCGCCCGCGCCGCCACCTGTGACAGCGGCCTCCCCAAGCGCCTCGTCGTGTGGTTCTGGGGCAACGGCAACCGCCCCGAGCGGTGGACCCCCACCGGGGAGGGCGCCGACTACACGCTCTCCGAGGCCCTCTCTCCCCTCGCCGCCTTCCAGGACCGCCTCACCGTGCTGAGCGGCTACTCCACGAAGGTCGACAACATCAGCCCCCACTGGTCGGGCGCCGCCGGCCTGCTCACCGGCCAACAGATCGAGGGGGACGACGACAACTGGACGGCCGCGAGCCCGACGATCGACCAGGTCGTGGCGGACGCGATCGGCGCCGACACCGCCTACGGATCGATGCAGGTGGGCGTGCAGTCGGACGAGGTGTTCTCCTACGCCGGGCCCAACGCGCCCAACTACGGCGAGACCGACCCCGCGACCCTCTACGAGCGCCTGTTCGGCGAGGGCTTCCGTGAGCCGGGCACCGACACCGAGCCCGACCCTTCGCTCGGGTACCGCCGTCGCGTGCTCGACGCCGTCATGGAGGACGTCCGCGCCCTCCAGAGCGAGCTCGGCGCCGCGGATCGCATCCGGCTCGACCAGCACCTCGAGGGCATCGCGTCCCTCGAGGATCGCCTCCGCAAGCTCCAGGAGGATCCACCCGATCTCGCCGCCTGCGTGCGCGCGGACGCCCCGGAGGAGAGCTACCCCGAGATCGACGGGCGGGCGCAGATCCAGGCGATCCACGGCGCGATGTCCCAGCTCGTGGCCATGTCGCTCGCCTGCGACCAGACGCGCGTGGTCACGATGCAGATCACGCGGCCGCTGAACAACACGCTGTTCCCCGACGCGACGGACGGCCACCACAACCTCACCCACAACGAGGGCGGCGACCAGCCGCAGGTGGCCGACATCACCACCTACCTGATGACGTGCTTCGCCGACTTCCTCGGCGCGCTCGACGCCATCCCCGAGGGCGAGGGCACCCTGCTCGACAACACGATCGTGCTCGCGTGCAGCGAGACGAGCGAGGGCAAGACACACAGCCTCGACGAGGTGCCGCTCCTCCTCGCGGGCGGCGGGTGCGGGAGCCTGGCGACGGGCCGGCACATCCGCAGCTACACCCAGGAGAACGTGGGGAAGGTCATGGTGTCCGTGCTCCGCGCGATGGATGTCAACGTGGTGACGTGGGGCGAAGGCGCCTCCGAGGTGGACGAGGGTGTCACCGAGCTGGAGCGCCTGTGACACACCTCCTCCCGCTGATCGCGCTGCTCGGCTGCACCGGCGATCCGGTCGACTCCGCCGTCGTCTCCGACCCGGCGACCTACACCACCGTCTTCACCTCGCTCTCCTTCTCGCGGCGCAACGAGGACCAATCGACGGTCGGCTTCGACCTCGACGGCCATGTGAGCGACGCCGGCGACGACGAGGGCTGCGGCCACGCCGACCTGGTCGACCCGAACGGGGTCCCCGGCATCGACAGCGCCTTCTCGGGCATGGTCCCCGCGCTCGAGGCGACCGAGGCCGCGGCGGTCGCGGGCCTCATCCAGGACAGCATCCAGAACGGCCAACTCGTGCTGCTCGTCGAGCTCTCCGGCGTAGACGACCCGGTCAACGACGACTGTGTCGACGTGCGCGTGATCCGCGGCGCCGGCACCCCGATGATCGGCACCGACGGCGTGATGTTGGACGGCCAGACCTTCGGCGTGCTCCCCGGCTCCACGCCCTCCGAGCTCACCTGCATTCCGCTGGTGGACGGCGCCATCGACGCCGGGCCCTTCGCCCTGACGCTCGACTTCCAGGTGCTCGACGTCGCGTTGTCCTTCCACATGACCGGCGCGTCGATACACCTCGCGCTCTCTCCCGACGGCCGCACCGCCACCGGCTACTTCGGCGGCTACGTGCCGGTCGCGGACATCCTCGTCATCGTGGACGAGGGCGATCTGGCCGACATCGCCGACCTCGTGCGCAGCCTGGTCAACGCCGCGGCGGACCTGGCACCAAACGAAGAAGGCACCTGTGACGCCATCTCCGTGGTGTTCGACTACGGCGGGATCGAGGCCTTCGTCGGGGAGTGACGCCTGGCGTGAAGCCCCGGATGCCTACTCGATGGGCACGACGGTGAGCGCGATCGGATCCTGCGCGGGGGCCTCGACGTCGAGGAGCGCGAGGGTGCGGGCGGCAGCCTCGGCGCAGACGGCGTCGAGCGCGTCGCGGGTGAGGACGCTCTCGTCCGGGAGCACGCGGGGCGCCTCGCGCAGGGCGAGGAGCTCGCTGGGGACCTGCCACGCGCCGGGATCGTCCACGCCGTCGCGCACGAGGGAGACGGCGCGGCCGTCGGCATCCAGCACGGGGTCGGCGAAGCGCACATCGAGGCCGCGGACGACGTCGAAGGGCCAGAGCCCCGCCTGCACGCCGGTGCGGGCGTCCACCACGCGCACGCTGCCCGCGAGGCGCACCTCGCCGCGGCCCTCGCGCAGGCTGTAGCGGAGCGGCGCCTCGGGCACGCACGGGGGCGCCACGTTGCCGTCGGTGGGGGGCGGCGCGCAGGTGTGGCGGCCGACGACCTCGGCGGGGACGGCCGCGAGGGGCGGCACGGAGGCGCGCACCTGGGTGAACTTGCCGATGACGAGCCAGTGCGCGCGCGGGAGGCGGCTGGGGGCCGCGGGGACGGCGGCGCGGGCGGCGGCGCCCTTCGGGGCGATCGTGGAGGCGGTCGCGATGCGCTGCTCGGCCAGGATGCGCTCCAGCGCGTCGCGCTCGAGGAACTGGACGAAGGGGGTGGCGCCGGCACGGAGGCTGGCGGCGAGGCTGTCCGCGGCGGCCTCGGGGAGCGCGATGCCGGCGGGCTTGGCGCCGATGGCGTCCTCGAAGGGGGCGACGACGAGCGGGGTGGCGGCGCAGGCCTCGGCGGTCTCGACGTCCACGGCGTCGGTCGAGGGGCCGGCGAGGGTGCGCGCGAGGCGGAGGTCCCGCACAGCCTGTCGGCAGTGGCCGGACCACACGAAGCTGTTGCCGAGCGCGTTGTAGATGGCGGCGGCCCGCGCGGCGCCCGACGCGTGGCCGGCGTCCCGGGCCTCCACGAAGCGGCCGGCGGCCGAGCGCCACTTCCCGGCGGCCTGCTCGGACTCGCCCCACGCGTGGAGCGTGTCCGCGGTGCGGACGCCCGCGTCCCGGTAGCCGGGCAGGATCGCGAGGGCCGCGCGCCACGCGTCGACCGCGCCGGCGAAGTCCTTCCCCGCGAGCGCCGCCTCCGCGCGCACGTAGGCCTCCTCGGCGGCGGCGGTGTCGACGGCGGCGACGCGGGCGGCGAGGTCGAGGGTCTCGAACCCGGCGCCGTGCGTCCCGAGCCGGGCGACGAACGCCTGGAGGTCCTGGTAGCCGGCGCGCGCATCGACCCAGGCGTGGGCGTCCTCCGCGTCGCGGGCCTCGCCGAGGCGGGTGGTGTAGGCCTCGTCCACGACGGCGTCAAGCGCGGCGCGGGCCTTGCGGTGGTCGGGGTCGGCGTCGAGCGCGTCGAGGTAGCGCGCGGCGGCCGCGTAGGGTGCGCCGCCCTGCGCCAGGTCGAGGCCGTCCCGGTACGCGTGGGACGCGGCGCAGCCGGACAGGGCGAGGAGCGGCAGGAGAAGCAGCAAGAGGCGCATGCCGACCCGCGTATCTCGCGACGCGAGCCCCAGCGTGCGGACCCGGCGGTCCCGCGAGGGCCGCTCCCGGTGTACGTTGCCGCGGATGTCCACCGACCGCGGCTGGTACTACCTCGTGGAGCCCAACGGCGGCCGCCACGCGCCCGCGGGGCGCCGCCTCGCCGTGGACGACGGCCGCACCCTCACCGTGCGCCACCACGGGAGCCCAGGCCGCGTCGAGGTCGTCGACGGATCGCGCACGCTCCCGGTCGCGACGCTCCTGCGCGCCGCGCGGGCGGTGGGCGAGCAGCTCTCCGGCCCGGTGCGCGTGCGCCTCGGCGCGGGCCCAGCGCGCGTGGAGGGAGACATCCACCTCGCTGGCGCCGCCGTGGCCGCCGCTCCGAGCCCGTGGATCGTGGACGCCGAGGTCGAGGCCCTGCTCGCCTCCGCAACCCCCGTGCCCCGCCCGAACACTGGAGCGCTCCCGACGGCCTCCGTGCCGCGCGCGCTGTTCTTCGAGTCGCTGATGAACGCCGAGATGCCGCACAACGACGCGGAGATCTCCCAGGGCGTGCTCCATATGGTCTCCACCCTCACCGAGACCGGCACGGAGGTCGTGCTCGCGAACGTGAAGATGGCGATCACCGGCACGGAGCGCCCGGTGTCCGGCCTCGACTCGCTGGAGGCCGCGGTGGCCGGCGCGCCGATCGGGCTCGTCTGCATCACGCTGCTGGAGGGCTACTGGGAGGGCGTCGTGTCGCTCGTCCAGGAGCTCCGGCGGCTCGGCTGCCGCGGGCATGTGGCGCTCGGCGGCGTGATGCCGACGCTCACGCCCGAACACGTCGCCGCGCACTTCCCGGACGCGACGTTCATCTGCCGCGGCGCCGGCGAGTACTTCGTGCCGAAGCTCGCCGCGATCGTGGGAGACGGCGACATCGACACCCCGCTCACCGAGGGACAGGTCGGGGCGTTGCTGGCGATGGAGGGGATGATCGTCGTCGACCGCGCGGGCGGGCGGCTCCTCAGCGCAGCGTCCGCGACCACCGTGCAGGTCGAGTCGCTCGATCGCGTCGCCCTCGACCTCACCCGCATCGAGCCCCGCCACATCGTCCAGGGCGTCGAGCTGTCGACCTCACGCGGGTGCGTTCACCGTTGCACCTTCTGCTCGATCATCGGGCGGGAGAGCTACCAGGCGCGCTCGGCCGAAGGCGTACTGGAGCTGCTCGGGCGCTACGACACCTACTTCACGACCGTGTTCGGAGACGGCCCCCGCGACACCCGCGGCCGCAACACGCTCGCCCCGCGCAACGGCTACCGCGTCCACATCAGCGACGACGACTTCGCCTGCGACAAGGCCCGCGCGATCGCCTTCTTCTCGGGCATCAAGCGCACACCGTTTCGCCTCTCGTCCTGCCAGGTCTCCATCGCGGACCTCTGCCGCCGCGCCGGCTCCCCCGCCGGGCCCGAGGGCGGCAAGCTCCTCGCCGAGCCCGACCTCGACCTGCTCTCCGTCATCACGCCGGACTGCTTCGACGACCACGGCGCCGCCGTGCCCGCGCGCGACTTCGTGGCGGACCACCAGAGCCGCGGCTGGTCGAGCTACCTCCAGATCGGCGTCGAGAGCTTCTCGGACATCGAGCTCACGCGGCTCGGCAAGGGCTACTCCCGCGCGCACGTCCGCGTGATCGTGGCGGCGCTCGCCGCGCGCGGCCTCCACCACGACGCCTACTTCATCCTCTCGAACGCCGACACCACCGCGCCCGAGCTGCTCGACGTGCTGGACGAGGTCGTGCGCCTCAAGGTGCGGCACCCCGTGCACTTCCACGTGCGGTTCCCCGTCGTGCCGCGGCTCGTGAGCTATTTCCCGAGCGCGAGCTACCGGCGCCGCATCCGCCAAGGCACGGAGGACGTGAGCGTCCTGCGCGCGGTCGCCACCGTGCCGAACCACCCCGAGGTGGACTACCCCTTCGTCCAGCACGACGAGCCGCGCGACCCGAACGTCCGCGCCGCGATCGACGCCGCGATCTTCACCGACGAGGCGTGGTACGGCGGCACCTACGACCGCCTGCGCACCGTGTGGCTGGCCCGGCACCGCGCCGCCCCCGACGATCCCGACGCCGCCTGGCTCGCCCGCGTGGTGGACGGCCGCTTGCGTCGCCGCCTGTTCGAGCTCCTCGACGCCGCCCGGCGCGTGAGCCGCGGCGACACGATCACCCCGTCGGACCCGACGGACGAGCGCCACCTCCGCACCCTCGCCGAGGCCCACCTCGGCCCGATCGCTGGCTGGCTGCCCGCCTTCCAGCGCTACACCCAGGGCGGCGTGACGCGACTGGTCGTCATCCCCACGTGGCAGTGCGAGCTGCGCTGCAACTACTGCTACATCCCGAAGCAGGACGGGCGCGTGATGCCGCGCGCCACGCTCGAAGGCGCGATCGATCTGCTCCTCTCCAGCGACAAGCCGGGGCTCACCCTCCAGTTCTTCGGCGGCGAAGCGCTGCTGGAGTGGGAGCTCGTCCAGCACGCCATCCGGTGGGGCACCGACACGGCGCGGCGCCGCGGCAAGACGCTCGACTTCGTGCTCTCCAGCAACGGGTGGAGCCTCGACGCCGACAAGCTCGCGTGGCTGGCCCAGTATCCGGTCAAACTCGAGCTCTCCCTCGACGGCGACCCCGAGACCCAGCGCGCCTACCGCCCCGCGCGCCGCCCCGGCGAGGACAGCTACGAGAGCGGCATCGCGCCCCGCGCCGCGGACATCGTCGCGAGCGGCCTCGTACACGACGTGATCATGGTGGTCCACCCCACCCAGATCCACAAGCTCGCGGCGAACTATCTCCACATCGTGGACCTCGGCTTCACCCGCGTCCAGATCAACTTCGCGCTCGGCAAGCTCTGGAGCGTGGAGCAGCGCCGCACCCTCGCCGCGCAGCTCTTCGCGCTGGCGACCGCGCTGAAGGACCGCCCGGGGGTGACCCTTGTGAACGCCGAGCACGCGCCGATGCCGATGCGGCTGAACGCGGAGGTGACGGTGGACTGGGACGGCTCGGTGTACGGCGGCAACGCCTTCCTGCACGAGACCGAGCACAAGCACCGCTTCCGGCTCGGCCACCTCGACGACCTCCGCGCCTTCGACGGCTACTGGATGGACGCGCCGCCGAACGCCGACCTCGTCGCGTGGTCCTACCCCGAGGACATGACGGCGAACAACCTGAAGGTCGGCGCGATCCTCACCGACTTCCTGCGGTGGTATCGGAGCGAGCGGGACCGTCGCGCCCGCGCCTGATCCGTGGTAAACGCGGAGCTCGCGGGAGGCTGCCTTGCCCGAACACCGTCACGCTCGCCCGACCCGCTCCCCCGCCACCGGCGGAAAGCCCGCGGCGGCCCCCGCGAAGTCCTCGCGGCAGGACCTCCTCGGCAACGCTGGCCTCCGCGACGTTCGGCGCGCCCCCGCCCAGACCGCCGGCCCCGAGGGCGCCGTCCTCGCCGAGGCCCGCAAGGGCGCCGCCACCGCGCTCCCCTTCCGCACCGAGCTCGAAGCCTCCTTCGGCGCCGATCTCTCCGAGATCCAGGCCTGGCTCGGCGTCGATCTGGACGGCATCCAGGGCGCCGCCGCCGCGTCGGGCACGGAGGTGTTCTTCAGCACCGCCAACCCCGAGCGCGAGCAGGTCGCGGAGGAGGTCGCGCACGTCCTCCAGGGGCACCGCGGCCAGGGCGTGAGCCGGCCCGGTGACACCTCCGAGCGTGAGGCGGTGGACGCCGCCACCCGCGCCGCGCGCGGCGAGCAGGTCGAGGTCACGCCCGGCAGCGACGGCAAGGGTGTCCACCGGGACGCCGCCCTCCCCAGCCGCGCGAAGGACGTGAAGCAGGTTCGCCTCGCGACGGGCACCGACTATACCGTGAGCAAGGAGGACATGGTCGACGGCGAGGGCAACGCGTGGACGCGCATCGCCGACGCCACGGGCATGAAGGTCGGGCACCTCGCCGCCTTCAACACCCACGTGCAGACCGTCGCCGAGGCCGGCGGCGCCTCCCCGAAGAAGGTCACGCCGACGCTCGCCGCGGGCGTGAAGCTCTACATCCCCTCCAGCGCCGAGGTCCTCTTCGGCCAGTGCGTCGAGAAGGCCGGCACCGTCGAGAGCGGGACCAACCTCTACGCGACCGTCACCAAGAGCTCGGGCGACGAGATCCTCAACGCCGCCCGCACCCGCGCCAGCGGCGAGGTCGGCGAGAGCTACGGCACCGCCGGCGTCGGGGGGAGCTTCTACACACCCAACCCGGGCCTCGCGGGCGCCCGCCCCACCAAGGTCGAGGGGAAGAGCGAGTACAAGGTCAACTGGGGGTCGCACTTCTGGAAGTGCTCGATCTTCATGAACGACGTGGTGTTCGCCGCCGGGTGGAAGCCCGCGATCACGGAGAACAAACACTACAGCACGGCCGGCAACGCCGAGACCTCCGGCTTCTACAAGGAAGTGTCCGTAGCCGCCGCGCGCCCGGGCCTGCTCTGGCAGCGGGACGGCGGCAGCGGCTCCGACCAATCGCACAACGCCGTGCTCTCCAGCTTCGTGACCGTCGAGAACCTCGACGCCGAGACCGACCTCTGGAAGTTCGACATCATCGCCGCCGAGAGCGACCGCGCCGCCGAGAGCGAGCAGCAGTACCGCATGAAGAAGGGCACGAACACGATGGCGGACTACCCGAAGGTCGTGCGCTTCCTCGAGCCGAAGGCCAAGCGGTGATCGTCTTCCAGGTCGAGGTCGACACCCAGCCCGTCGTGCTCGTCGGCGTCGAGACCTGGGCCAACCGCGGCGTCGACCCCCGCGCGGCCGCCCAGCAGGACCCCATCTCCACGACGTTCACGCCCGCCACCGTGGTGGAGAAGGGCAGCACGTCGTGGCTGCTCAAGGGCTACCGCCTCACGACGCACGACGCCCCCGGGGACACCGTCCTCACCTACTCGTTGCTGCTCGAGGTGGACGGCGCGGGCGCGGTCACGGGGTGGTGGCACGAGGACCACATGGAGGTGCCGACGAGCCTCTGGAAGGTCTCCGGGACGCTCGACCAGCGCGCGCTGACCCTCTCCCTCGCGGGGGACGAGCCGAAGACCGTGAGCGGCCTCCTGTACCGCCGCCCCGAGCGCAAGAAGTGATGGTCCTCCTCACGCTCTTCGCCTCCGCCCTCGCTGCGCCCCCCGACGCCGCCACCGTCGCCGGCATGAGCGGCACCTGGCGCCTCGCCGAGGGCCGCCCCGTCGTCCAGGCCCGCGTGACCGAGGCTGTGGAGGGCATGCTCGCCCCGCTCAACGTCATCGTGCGCAGCATCGCGCGGCCCCGTCTCGCCGCGGCCGCCACCTTCTGCGACGGCTACCAGGTCACGGTCACGACGGCGGCCTTCACCCTCGCCTGCGACGACCGCCCGCCGATCACCCTCGGCTTCGACCAGCCCCCCTTCGTCGGCACGACCCCCGACGGCGGCGCCTACGAGGCCACCGCCACTTCGCGGGACGGCGCCGTGTTCCTCACCTTCGCCGCGTCCGCGGGCGTCCAGGGCCTGCGCTACACGCTCGCGGGCGGCGCGCTCGAGGTGGAGAAGAGCCTCGCGGTGCAGCAGCTCGGTGCGCGGTTGGCCTGGAACATGCGGTACACCCGCCAGTAGGCCCCCGATGGCACGCGCGCGCGGCCGCCGAACGCGGTACCCTGCGCGCCTCGGAGGTCCCCGTGTACGCTCGCCTGCTCCTCGTCCTCGCCCTGACCGGCTGCAAGGTGGACGAGCCGAAGCCCGAACCCGCCACCCCGTCGGCGCTCCTCGACGTCGCCGAGACCGGCTCCTACACGATCCCCGGCCTCCTGTGCGACGCGCAGGTCGTCCGCACCGCCGGGAACATCCCCCACATCTACGCCCACGATCGCGCCGATCTCGCCCGCGCCTACGGCTTCACCCAGGCGCGGGACCGCTACTTCGAGATGGAGCTCGCCCGCCGCCTCGGCCTCGGCACGCTCTCCGAGATCCTCGGCGACGCCGCGCTCGGGAACGACATGGACAGCCGCGCCACCGGCATGACCTCCGTGGCGGACAGCATCCTCGCGCACCTCCCGGAGGACCAGCAGCAGGTGTTCGACGGCTTCGCGGAGGGCGTCAACGCCTACCTCGCGATGGTCCGCGCGGGGGACCTCCCCCTCCCCAGCGAGCTCGAGATCGCCGGTCCCTTCCTCGGCGTGAGCGATCCGACCGCGCTGCTCGTCGATTGGGAGCGCCGCGATCTGGCCGGCGTGGCCGCGGTCCTCGTGTACGAGCTCGGCTACGAGACCGACGACGTCGGCCGCGCCTACACGGACGCCCTGGTGGACGCCGGGCTCTTCGACACCTCCGACCCCCTCGGCGCCCTGCGCCAGGCCGGCGTGGAGGACGACATCTGGGGCCGCATCGAGCCCGTGTGGACCTTCGGATCCGCCCCCGGCTGGGGCCTCAACGGCGCGGGCGCGACGGGGTCCGTCTCCGCGATGACGGCCACCTCCGGCACCAAGACCAAGGCGGCGCGCCTCGGGGCCCTCGCGGCGCGGCTGGAGGCCTTCGAGCGCCGGCTCGGGCGTGGCGACCACGACGCGGGCTGGGGCAGCAACGTGTGGGCGATCAACGGGTCGAAGACGGCGGACGGCGCCGCGGTCGTCGCGGGTGACGGGCACCTCCCCCTCTCCGTCCCGAGCCTCTTCTGGCAGATCGGCCTCGACACGCGCGAGCTCGGCGGCGGGGACACCCACCAGCTCGGCCTCGGCATCCCCGGGCTCCCGATCCTGGCGGTCGGCACCAACGGCGACGTGGCGTGGAGCCAGACCCAACTGATGGGCGACATCACCGACTGGTACAGCGAGCAGCTCCAGCTCGACGACGACGGCCTGCCCGCCGCGACGTTGTTCCAGGGCGAGTGGAAGCCGCTGGACTCGGTGCTGGAGACGCACGTCATCGCGGACGTGCCCCTGCTCGGCAGCGTGGGCCGCACCGAGTCGTGGACCCGCTACACCACCTTCGACGGGCGTTGGATCGCGGAGATCGAGGGCACCGCGGTGGAGAGCGGCACCGCGGGCGCGGTCGTGTTCCCCGGGGGCGCGGTCCTGCCCGGTGACACCGACGGCGACGGGGTGGTGAGCGCCACCTCCTTCGACTACACGGCGTTCTCCGATGGTAACCTGCTCAACGCCGTCGACCGCTTCGGGCACTCCGAGAGCGTGGAGGAGGTCCGTGAAGCCACCCGCTACCTCGTCGCCTACAGCCAGAACATCGGCGTGGCGGACAAGTCGGGCAGCATCCTCTACACCGGCTACCAGGCCGTGCCCTGCCGCGGCTACCTCCCCCGCGACGCCGACGGCCACTGGATCGACGGCGCCAACCCCATGCGCCTGATCGACGGCACGACCTACGGCGGCTTCGAGATCCCCATCACCGAGGGCGGCATGGTGGACGAGTCGTTCTCCGCCATCCCGTCCAAGTGTGTCGTGCCCTTCGCGGACTACCCGGCCGCGCTCGATCCCGCCGACGGCTACATCGTCAACGGCAACAACGATCCGGGAAGCATCACCTTCGACAACAACTTGTGGGACGAGCCCTGGTACATCGGCGGCCCCTGGGTGGAGGGCGCGCGCGCCTACCGCATCGCGGAGCGCATCGAGGCCCAGATCGCGGACGGTACGGCGGACGAGGCCGGCATGGCCGCGATCCAGGCGGACCACAAGAGCGCGCTCGGCGCCCAATTCGGCCCGCACCTCGTCGAGTCGATCCTGGCGGCCAAGGCTGCGTCCACCGCGGGTGCCACCGAGGGCGCGGACGGCCGCATCGCCGCTCTGTATGCCGCTGACTCCGTTGCGATGGACGAGATCGCCAGCCGCCTCCAGGCGTGGCTCGACCGCGGCGCCAACGCGGAGAGCGGCGTCCAGACCTTCTACCACACCCCCGACGCCGGCCAGGTCGACGACAGCGTGGCCACCATGCTGTTCAACGCGTGGCTCGGCAACTGGGACGACCGTGTGTTTGGCGACGAGGCCCTCCCGAGCGTCTGGAACGGGGGCGGGACGACCGGCCGCGTCCGCGCGCTGACGAGCTTCCTCGCGGGCCGCGGCTTGGACAACCCCGGGAACTTGTCGAGCTGGAACGAGGCGACCGGCGAGAGCGCATTCTTCGACATCCTCGGCACGGAGGACGTGGAGACGAGCCCGGAGGTGGCGCTCCTCGCCCTCGGTGACGCCCTCACCTTCCTGCGGAGCACCCCTGGCTCGGACCTCCGCGGCAGCGGCTTCGGCACCACCGACATCGCCGGCTGGAAGTGGGGCCTGCGCCACTGGACGCGCTTCGAGAGCGTGCTGGCCGACTTCGTGGACGCCGAGGAGTTCAGCTTCCTCACCGACACGTTCTCGATCAACACGGACGTGCTCCCGCTCGACGGCGAGGCCGGCACCGAGCGCATCGAGTGGTTCCCGCGCCCGGGTGACAACCTCTCGGTGGACGCCGCCAACTCGGGGTGGGGCACCGACTTCACCCACGGCTCGGGCCCGGTGTTCCGCATGGTCATCGCGCTGCACCCCGACGGCACGGTGTCCGGCCGCAACGTCATCCCCGGCGGACAAAGCTCGTTGATCGACAGCCCCTACTTCTCGGACCAGACGGAGCTCTGGCTCGCGAACGAGACGCTGCCGATGCTCTTCTCGGTGAGCGACGTGGTGGCGGGTGCCACCGGCCGCGAGCGCCTCGTCGGCGCCGGCACATGCGACTGAGGCGGGAGGGGCGGGCGGGCGAACCCTACCCGCTGCACCCCTCTACGAACACGTCGGGGCCGGCGGCCTCGTAGGCCTCGAGCCACATCCCGTAGAAGTCGTTCGCACGCGCCAAGAAGTCGGCCACGTCGGGGTCCGCGGCTGCGGCGTCCTGCATCCAGGGGCTGTCCAGGTCGATCTGCCCCTCGGCGTTCCCGAGCCCGGGCAGCTTCGTGGAGAGCCGATGCACCTCGTCGCCTTCTGCCCAGAGGTCGTCGGCGTCGGCGGAGGGGCGCAGCGCGGCGGTGTCGGTCCAGGCCTCGATGAACGTGATCTCGCCGGCGTCGTCGAAGGTGAACTCCTCGTAGATGGGGCACGGCTGGTCGGGGTGCTCCTCGTAGAGGAACGAGACCCGGCAGCGCGCGAATGGCTGGGTCGTGAACGTGCGACAGTCACGCTCGGGCACGGTCGTCGGCAGCAAGCGGATGATGGCGTCCACCGTCTTCATGTCCTCGGCGCCGTACCCGGTGAGCTTCAGCCACGGCGGCCACTCCCAGCGCGCCACCCACGCGTCGTAGGTTGGGCCCCCCTCGCCGGAGAAGCCTGTCTCCAACGTGTCGAAGTACCGGAGGCCCTGGTCGGCGTAGTAGGCGTCGGTCTGGGTCGGGGAGAGGCAGGTGGAGACGGCGCCCTCCCCATCGCCGAGCGCGCACGGGTCGGCGGGGGTCTCGATGGACGTGTCGAGCGGGACGCAGGCGAGGAGGAGGAGCATGGCGCAGTATACGGCACGCCCCCGAGCGGCTACCTTCCCCCCCGCATGCACCCCCGCCTCCCCGCCTACCTCCGGGCCGCCTTCAACTTCCGCCCCTTCGGCATGTTCGTCGCCCCGAACTGGGTCATGCTCGCCCTCGCCGCCCTCCTCGGCCTCGTCAACCCCGGCTTCCTCGTCCTCGGGCTGGCCGCCGAGGGCATCTACCTGATGGCCCTCACCCAGAGCGCGCGCTTCCGCGCCCTCGTCGACGCCCACCTCACCGCACGTCGTGACGCGCCCGCGCTCGCCCGCACCGACGCCGTGCTCGCCACGCTCTCCCCCGCCGACAACGCCCGCTACGCCCGCCAGCGCGCCGCCTGTGAGGCCATCCTCGCCGAGCCGCGCCCCGACGAGCCCGTCGAGGCCACCGCCGACCGCGCCCGTGTCCTCGAGCGCATGTTGGGCGTGTTCCTCGAGTTGTTGGCCGCGCGCCAGGTCCTCGTGCGCGCCACCGCCGCCCGCGACGCCACGGTGCCCGCGCGCCTCACCGCGCTCCGCCGCCGCCTCGCCGGGACGCCCCCCGGTGAGCTCTACGACAGCCTCGCGGACCAGGCCGGCGTGCTCGTCCGCCGCGCCGACGCCCTCCTCGCCGCCGACGCCCGCGCCGCGTGGCTCGACGCCGAGCTCGGCCGCATCGAGGAGCACGTGGGCCTCCTGCGCGACCAGGCGCTCCTCCCCGGCGACACCGGCCTCGCCGACGACGTCGACCGCCTCACCGAGCGTCTCGCCGCTGCCGACCGTTGGCTCAGCGAACAACAGGCGCTCGAAGCCCTGTCCACGTTGGACGAACCGCCCCGCCTCCGTCCGGTCGAGCGCCAGTCGCGATAGACTCACAGCCTCCCCTCGAGGCCTCGTGCGCGACACCGGCGGCTCCCGCTCCTCCATCATCGGTCTGCTGCTCTCCGTGGGCTTCATCGGCGTGCTCCTCGCCGCCGGCGCCTTCCTGCTGTTCGGCCGCGGCGCCGACACCCCGGTCGTGAGCGTCGCGACCGACGGCGCGTCCGCCACCGCCGCCCCCGCCGCCACGGAGGGCCTGGTCGCCGCCGCCGAGGCCCCGCGCTTCACCGGTCTCCCCGCGACCTACACACCCACCAACAACGTCTTCGAGATCGAGCTCTCCGAGTACGCGGGCTACGCCGGGCTCATCGTCGCCAACGGCGGCCTCGCGCCCAACCCGGAGAGCGTCTTCGCCAAGAAGCACGGCTTCCAGGTGTCCATCAAGCTCTCCGAGGAGGAGGCGTCCGGCCGCCTGCTCGAGGGCAAGCTCGCCGCCACCGCCACCACCGTCGATGTGTTGGCCGTCTACGGCCGCCAATACTCCGCCCAGGTGCCCGTCCAGATCGGCTTCTCGCGCGGCGCGGACGGCCTCGTCGTGCGGAAGGGCATCAAGCGCCTCAACGACCTCCGCGGCAAGATCGTCGTCGCCGCCCAATACAACGAGTCCGAGTTCCTCCTTCGCTACCTCGCCCAGGAGGCCGGAATCCCGGTCAAGGTCCTCGCCGACCCGAGCGAAGCCGTCGGTGACGCCATCGGCCTCGTCTACGCAGAAGACGCCTTCGCCGCCGGAGACGCCTTCCTCGCGGACGTGGCGAACGCCGACGGTCGGCTCGCCGGGTGTGTCACCTGGGAGCCCAAGACGGGCGAAGTCGTCCAGGCCGCCGCCGGCAAGGCCGACGTGCTCGTGACCAACCGCAACCTCCTCGTCGTGGCGGACGTGTTGGTCGTCAACCGCGGGCTCGCCGAGGCCAACCCCGCCCTCGTCCGCGGCCTCGTCGAGGGCATCCTCGAGGGCAACGATCGCGTGCGCCGCGATCCGACCGCCTCGCTCGACGTGATCGCCAAGGCCTTCGGCTGGTCGCCCAACCAGGTCACCGCCGAGCTCCAGAAGGTCCACCTCTCCAACCTCCCCGAGAACCGGGCGTTCCTCGCCGGAGAGGTCGACATGGCGGGCAGCTTCGCCGGCATCTTCCAGTCCGCCGTTTACGCTTACGGTCGCGACGTCGTGAAGGACCCTGCCAGCCCCGCCAGCTACGTGAACACCGCCGCCCTCGAGGCCATCGCCGCGGACGGCCTCTTCGCCGACCAGCGCGCCGAGCTCGAGCCCGTGCGCACCGGCGCCACCGGCACGGTCGAGTCCGACCCCCTCCTCTCCAAGGACATCCGGTTCCTCTTCGAGCCCAACTCCTCCATCCTCGACATGAAGGACCCCGAGAACCTCGCGGATCTGAAGGCCATCCGCCGCCTCCTCGACGTGAGCCCCGGGTCGACCGTGCTCCTCCGCGGCCACGTCGACAACGCGCGCAAGGCCGAGTTCACCGCCCAGGGCGGCGAGCCCTTCGTGCGGAAGATGGCGCTCAAGGCCGTCAAGCTCTCGGAGGAGCGCGCCAGCGAGATCGAGCAGCGCCTCGTCGAGGTCGAGAAGGCGGACGATAAGCGCGTCGAGACCGTCGGCGTCGGCTGGGACGAGCCCGGCGGCACCGATCCGGAGAAGAACCGCCGCGTCGAGGTGCAGTGGTTCACCATCGAGTGAGCGGCGCGCACGTCGCGCCCCGGCTACGGGCGCCGCCACGCTCTGGAGAGGCCCGTGCCTGACGTATCCGCCCGCTTGCCGTCGCTCTTCGTGGGTCACGGCGAGCCGCCCCTCGCCGCCGACCCCGCCTGGACCGGCGACCTCATCAAGTGGGGCGTCGCCATCGGAAAACCCAAGGCGATCCTCGTCGTCTCCCCGCACTGGGAGCGCCGCCCGGTCACGCTCGGCGCCACCACGACCGTGCCGCTCCGCCACGACTTCAAGGGCTTCCCCGAGCGCTATTCCCGCGCACGGTACCCCGCGCCCGGCGCCCCCGAGCTGGCCGCGCGCGTCCGCGAGCTCGTCACCGCCACGGGCGACAAGGTCGACGACTTCCCCGACCGCGGCCTCGATCACGGCGCCTACGTGCCGCTGATGTTCCTCTACCCCAGCTTCGACGTGCCGATCCTCCAGATCACGCTCCCCGCGATCACGCCGGGCCCCGTGTTCGCGCTCGGCCGCACGCTCGCGCCGCTCCGCGACGAGGGCATCCTCCTCATCGGCACCGGCTCGATGACCTACAACCCGCGCACCGGCTTCACCCCCACCACGCCGTCGTGGGCCACCACCTTCGACACCTGGGCCGGGGATGCGCTCGCCCGCGGCGACATCGACGCGCTGATGGCCCCCGAGAACGCGCCCGCGTTCAAGCAGGCCCACCCGCGCCTCGACCACTTCGCGCCCCTCTGGTTCGCGGCGGGGGCGGCCGATCCCGGCGGCCCGATCCACTGCCCGATCACGGGGTTCTGGCAGGGTGGCTTCTCCAAGCGCTCGGTCCAATTCGGGTAGGACGTCGGGTAGGACGTCGGGTGGGCGCGTCCGCCGCGGACGGCGGCCGGGCCCCTCTGGGCTCGCGCCTACGCGCTCGGTCGTGCCGCCGCCGCCCTCGGGGGCGTCGTCGCCACGGACCGGCCGCCCCGGGGGCGGCCGCCCGCCGAGCCCCTCGCGCGGGGAGCGCGCGTGTACCATCCCCGCGGAGGCCTCGAATGTCGCTCCTCGCCCTCTTGCTCGCCTGCGGCTCCGGCACCGACACCTCCGGCACGCGCGTCACGTTCGACAGCACCCGCTCGGGCACCAGCGCCACGACGGTCCAGGGCGCGATCGACGAGCTCTACGCGCGCTGCAAGACCGCCCCCGCCGCCGTCGCCGAGGGCCCCGACGTGTCCGCCGCCGCGGTCGACCTCTCCGGCCGCATCCAGCTCCTCGAGCTGCGGCAGACCGAGCTGCTCACCAACGGCGTCTACGGCGCGGAGAAGGTCACCTACGATCCGCGCGACACCACGCTCTCGGGGCGCACGGTCCAGGCCGCGCTCGACGAGCTGGAGGCGCGCGTGGAGGCCCTGGAGCGCGGCGCGGTCGACCAGGGCGAGCCCGGCCCCGCGCTCTTCGAGCTGCGCGACAAGCACGGCAAGCTCGTGCCCGCCGGGAACGCGCCGGGCGGGCAGCAGGGCCCGCCGCCGGGCGGCGCACCGGGGGGTCCCGGCCAGGGCGCGCCCCCGCAGGGCGGCCAGGGCGGGCAACAGGGCGGGCAGCAGGGCGGGCAGCAGGGCGGCCAGCAGGGCGGCGGGGGCTCGGCGCCGCGCAAGTGAACGCGAGGTTCGTGGGGTCGCGGCTGGTTACGTGGCAGGCCATGTCCTTCTTCCCGAACATCCCCGTCTCGGCCTCCGAAGCGGGCGCCATCGCGCGCGCCCTCCACTCCGTCGCCGCGTGTGACGGCGTCCACCCGAAGGAGCTCGCGCTCATCCAGGCGTTCGCGGCCGACCTCGGCGACGCTCCCACCGCCATCGAGCCCGACGCCCTCGCCGCGGCGCTCCCCGGCGCGGACGTGCGGCTGCTGTGCATGAAGCTCGCGCTGCTGGTCGCCCACAACGAGGGCGGCGTGTCGGACGCCGAGCGCGCCCTGATCGGCCGCTACGCCAGCGCCCTCGAGCTCCACGAGGCCGACGTCCTCGCGCTCGAAGGGCAGGTCCTCTCCGAGCTGGTCGCGCTCGCACAGGCGGCCCAACCCCGGGGCTGAGGCCTCGCCTCCGCCCGCGGCTCAGGCCCCCGTGAACCAGCAGAACACGCGTCCCCGCAGCGTCTTCGGGATGATGCGGGCCTCGCGCACGAGGAGCGAGACGCACGGGGCGTCCGCGTCGACCCGGAAGCCGTGGGACACGCTCGGGTCGGCGCAGTGGGCGTCGCCGCGGTCGAAGCGGCCGTCGTCCGCCTGGTAGCCGCCGGAGAGCACGAGCTGGAGCTCCCACCCGGCGTGCGTGTGTGGCGGGACCACGCTGCCCGCGGCGAGCCGCGTCAGGACCGCGGGGTTGCCGTTGAGCCTCACCGGAAGCTCGGCGATCTCGAGGTTCGGGACCACGCGGCGCCAGGTGGGCTCGCCGCCGAGCAGGCGCATGACGGGCGGGGGGAGCACGGCGTGGCGCGGCGGGGGCGCGGGGGCGGGCGCGACTGGCTCGTCGAGCCGGGCGAGCGTGCGGGCGAGCAGGTCGTTCAGCGGGGCGGGGGCGATCGCCCCGAGGAGCGCGCCACCGACGGCCTCCTCCGCGGCGAGCCGCGCGCGGCAGGCCGCGCACAGGCTGGCGTGGGAGGCCACGAAGAGCGCGATGGCCTCGGGGGCGGTGCCGGCGGCGTACGCGGTGAGGAGCTCGCCCGAGACGTGATGGTGCGGCGTCATGGTGCCCCTCCCGAAAGCGCGACCCGGAGCCGTTCGACCGCCAACCGCACGCGCGACTTCACGGTGCCGACCGGGAGGCGCTGCTCCTCCGCGATCTGCGACATGGACTTCCCGGCGAAGTACGCGCCGTCCAGCACCGCCGCCTGCTCTGGCGGCAGGTCGGCCAGGGCCACCCGCAGCGCCGTCGCCGAGCGCTCGCGATCGAGGCCCAGCTCGTGCGAGGGCACGGGATCGCCGGGGTCGACCTCGACCTCTACCAGGTGCACGCGCTCGCGCCGGAGCGCGTCGATGCGGCGGCTGCGGCAGATGGTGAAGATCCAGGTGGTGACGCTGGCCCGGGTGGGGTCGTAGCGCTCGGCGCGACGCCAGATCTCCAGCAGGATCTCCTGCGTGAGGTCGTCGGCGAGGGTCGGCGCGAGGCCACCGGCCACGAGGAAGGTACGGACGCGGCTGGCATACCGCGAGAACAGCTCCGCGAACGCCTCACGATCCCGATCTTCGGCGATCGCGCGCACGACGTCGCCGTCGGGCACCGAAGCCCAGTCGACGTACGCGGGTTCGAGGGGAGCAGCCAGGCCCATTCTCCTTGTCTACGGGGCGAAGGGACGTTCGGCTCAGCTAACGGCTTCGCGCCGCGGCGCGCAGCCGGGCGAGGGCGGATCAGGGCAGTTGGTGCAGCACGATCCACAGCGCGCCGGACGCGGCGAGCAGGCTGCCCGCCACCTGGCGGGGCCGCAGGTTCTCCTTGAGGACGAACCGGGCGAACAGCAGGAGGTACACGGTGGCCATCTGGTTGAGCACCGCGGCGACGGACGCGTCCGCCCATTTGAAGCCGCCGAGCCAGAACAGGAGCGACAGGTAGGTGCCGACGAACGCGGCGGGCACGAGGGTGCGCCACAGCGGCCCGGGACGGAAGGCGACCATCGCCTCCGCGCCGCGCCCGCGCAGGATCGTGTAGGCGAGCACGCCGAACATCCCGACCACGAGCCGCGTCCAGGTCACCTCGACGAGGCTGGAGTGTTGGAGCACGGGCTTCGCGATCACCACGCCGATCGCCGTGCCACAGATGGCGAGCGTCGCGTAGACGACGCCGACGGTGACCTCGCGCCCGCCCTCGCGGGTGAGCGCGCCGGGGTCGACCGTGGCGAGCGTTACGCCCCCGATCACCGCGGCGCCGCCGAGCAGGAACGCGGCGTTGGGCGCCTCGCCGAGGAACACCCAGCACAACAGCACCACGAGCGGCGCGTAGATGGTGTCGACCACGGCGAGCCGGCCCGCGCCGATGCGCCGGAGCCCCTCGAACAGGAGCGTGTCGGCCACCGCGAGGCCGAGGAAGCCGCTGAAGGCGAGGCGGCCCCAGTCCGCGGCGCTGCGGTCCATCGGAATGGGGATGCGCAGCACGAGCATCGTGACCGAGAGGAGCACCACCGCGAACGTGTTCTTGAACAGGTTGATCGCGATCGGCGGCGCCGCGGAGCTGCGCTTGAACAGCACGACCGCGATCGACCACGCCAGCGGCGCGAGGAGGGCACAGACCACGCCGAGGGTGACGTCAGACACGGCGGCGTCTATCCGCGGGGCGCGCCGGGTGTGCGTCAAGGTGTGCGGCGGCCGGCCTTCCCGCGCCCCGACGTGTACGAACCGAGAGGTGGACTACCCGCGGACGAGCACGGGCCCGGCCACGCCCCCGGCCTCGACGCCGCGCGCGAGGTCGACGCCGTCGCCGCCGTCGAGGTGCACGCGCCCGAGCCCGGGCACGGTCACGACGCCGCCGTCGCGCGTGGGGCGCGCGTCGGGGAGGAGCCGCGCGAGG
>CAJBVW010000079.1 GCA_903959175.1 uncultured Pseudomonadota bacterium | reverse complement strand
GTGGCGGTCGAAGAAGGCGGAGTCGATCACCCCGTCGAGCTTGTCCAGGTACATCTGGTCGATGCGCTTCTGGATCTTCGCGCACTCCTCTTCGAGGCGGGACACGGCCTGCGCGTGGTGCGCCTGCTCGTCGTCGAAGCTTGACCGGAGCGCGTCGCGCATGAGCTGCATGGTCGCGGCGTCGAAGGAGATCGCGGCGAGCGCCGTCGTGAACTGCGCAGAGATGAGCTCCTCGCGGGTGTAGGGCTCGCCGCACTTCCCCTTGAAGCCCGTGCACTTGTAGTAGATGTACTTCTCCTTGTGGATGGAGGCCGACATCGCGCATCCACAGTGGCCGCAGGCGATGAGCCCCGTGAACGCGAAGGTGTTGATCCGCTCCTTGTCGCGCTGGTGCTGGTAGCGGCCGTCGCGCGAAAGCAAGCCCCGCCGCGCTCGCGGCCTCCGTCGCATCGCCTATGACGCGCGCCATGGCGCCGACGGGCACCGCTGCGGCGGGCCCGCCGGGTGGGTCGTCCCAGCCACGCTGACGCGATGGGAACCTGAGTGAACGTAGGCGCCTACCCCGGGTCCGGCCGGTGCTCGGCGCGCCGGTTGTGGGAGCCCGATCAGGTCTGGCTGCTCCCGCCCTCGCCCCGAGAGTGGCTGGCCGAGGACCACCTCGCCTACTTCCTCCTCGACGTCGTGCGCGAGCTCGACGTGTCGGCGATCGAGCGGAAGGTGCTCGGGGGAGACCCAAGGGGGGAGCAGCCCTGGAACGCCCGGATGATGCTGGCGCTGCTCATCTACGGCTACTGCACCGGGGTGCGGTCATCGCGGAAGATCGAGCGGGCCACCTACGAGAACGTCGCGTTCCGCGTGCTCGCGGGCAACTGCCACCCTGACCACAGCCGGATCAGCGCCTTCCGGAAGGCCCACCTCCAGGCGCTGCAGGGGCTGTTCCTCCAGATTCTTCGCATCTGCCAGAAGGCGGGGCTGGTCAAGCTCGGGCACGTGTCGCTGGACGGGACGAAGATCAAGGCGAACGCGAGCAAGCACAAGGCGATGAGCCACGAGCGGATGGTGAAGCGGGAGGCGGAACTTGCCGCGGAGATCGCGGGCCTCCTCGCCCAGGCCGAAGCAACCGACACGGCGGAAGATGCCGAGGTTGGCAAGAGCAAACGCGGGGATGAACTTCCCAAGGAGCTCAAGCGGCGGGAGGCCCGCCTCGAGAAGATCCGTGAGGCTCGCAAGGAGGTGGAGGCCGAGGCCAAGGCGGCCCGCGAGCACGAGCTCGCCGAGCGGGCGGCCGTGAAGAATGCGGATCCCGCCGCCCCGCCGTCCTCCCCTGTGCTTCCGACACATCAGGTCGCTCACGATGCTTCCGGCAGCCCGAAGCCCAAGGCGCAGCGGAACTTCACAGACCCCGACAGCCGGATCATGAAGCAGGGGTCGGACTTCCAGCAGGCCTACAACGCGCAGAACGTCGTCGACTCCGCCCACCAGATCATCATCGCCGCCGAGGTCACGAACCAGCCGCCGGACGTGGAGCACCTGCCCAAGATGGTCGACAAGGCCATCGAGAAACTCCGGTGAGTCCGGACACGACCGCGGATGTGAAGCGGGTGTCGCTGGTCGAACCCGAGGGGGCGCCCTCCGCGGCGGCAGCTGACCCTGGCGCCTCCACCGCGACTCCCGAGGGCGCCGAGGCTCCTCCTCCTCCGCTCGACCGGAAGAAGCGGATGTCGGACAAGCTCGCAACCGAGCAAGGGGGCGCGCTCTATGCCCGGAGGAAGGCGGTCGTGGAGCCGCCGTTCGGGCACATCAAGGCCAACCGAGGGTTCCGGCAGTTCCTCTTGCGCGGAATCGAGCAGGTGCGTGGAGACCCCCGTGCGCGAGCTTCGCCGGGTACAGCCTCCACACCGGAGTGGGGATCAAGGCGAGCGACCGCGTCGGCCTGGAGCGGCTGTGCCGCTACATCCTCCGCCCCCCACTCGCGAAGGACCGCCTCCAGCGCCGCGAGGACGGCAGCATCGTGGTGGGGCTCAAGCGCGTGTGGAGTGACGGGACCTCGGCCCTTGTTGTCGCCGCGAACGCAGCGTGGCGCGCTGAGTTGGTCCCCCGCCCCCCGCCCGAGACCCCCGACCCGGCCAAGGCGCGCTGCGCCAAGCGCCTTGTAGACGCAGCCCACGACCCGCCCCTTTCCACCGGCGACCGAGCGCACCCGCAACCGCGTCACCCCCACACCACCTCGTACGCCGCGCTCCGCCCTCCGCCCGGGAGCTGTCGCAGCAGCCCCGCCGCCACCAGCTCGGCGAGGTCGCGCTGCGCGGTCGCCCGGCTCGCGCCGGTGAGCGCAGCGGCCTTGCGGGTGGTCATTCCGCCGATGAACCCGTCGGGGCCCGCCTCGAGCATCCGGTCGAGGATCTTCCGCTGCCGGGTGTTGCAGGCGACGTGCCCGTGCTGCGCCCAGAAGCGCACCCGCGTGAGGACGTCGTCCACGCCGGACTCCGCGCGGCCCAGCGCGCGCGCCACGCAGCCGAGGAACCAGACGAGCCAGTCCGTGACGTCGCCCGCGCCGCGCTGCGCGGATTGAAGGGCGGCGTAGTACTGCGCGCGCTCCTGCTCGATCTGCGCGGACAGGCTCCAGAGGCGCGTGGGCGTCGCGTCCGCGCGGGCGAGCACGAGGTCGGTGAGGGCGCGCGTCACGCGGCCGTTGCCGTCGTCGAAGGGGTGGAGCGTCACCAGCCGCAGGTGCGCGAGGCCGGCCCGCACGAACGCGTCCTCGGACGAGGCGTCCCGCGCGGGCTCCAGCCACGCGAGGAAGCGGGACATCTGCTCCGGGAGCGCGTCGGACGGGGGCGCCTCGAAGTGGACGACGGACCGGCCCCACGCGCCCGACACGACGCGCATCGGCTCGGGTCCCGTCCGGAGGGCCCCGACGGCGATGCGGTGCGGGCCGGAGAAGCCGGTCGGGAAGAGCGCGGCCTGCCAGCCGCACAGGCGCTCGAGCGTAGCCGGCGCGGCCGCGTTCCGCGTGGCGTCGAGCAGCACGGCGACGAGGCCGTCCACGTTGCGGGCGCTGGCGGGCGCGCCGGCACGGTCGAGGCCGAGCTGCCGCGCGACGGAGGAGCGTACGGAGTCGCGGTCGAGCCGCTCGCCCTCGATCTGCGCGGTGCCAAGGGCCTCGTCTTCGTACGCGACGGCCTCGAGCGCGGCGCGGTCGGCCATCCCGACGAGGGAGGCCTTGGCGAGGAGACGGCCCCGGGCGTGGTGCGCGGCGGTCAACGCGGCGGTGACGAGCCCGGCGGACCACGCGAGGCCGTCGGGCCAGGCGGGGTGCTCCCAGAGGTAGGGGCCGCCGATGGTCGGGGAGGAGGGCATTCGGGGGAGTAGCGTGAGGCGAATGGGGGCGCAATCAGCGCATCTTGTGAGTCGAATATCGGTCGGAGTGGATTGTGTCGCCGCGCCGTCGCCTCCTCGCCGCTCGCCTTCGCGTTCCGCGATCGCTTCCCGGTGTCCCCCGGCCACACCCTGATCGTCACGCGACGGCACGTCCCGGACTTCTTTGGTTGTACGCCGGAGGAGCGCGCTGAGCTGCTCGCGCTGGTGGCGGAGGTGAAGGCCGGGCTCGACCGGGAGCTCCAGCCGCTCGGCTACAACGTGGGCTTCAACGCCGGCGCGGCCGCAGGCCAGACGGTCATGCACGTGCATGTGCACGTCATCCCGCGCTTCGCGGGGGACATGGAGGATCCGCGCGGGGGCGTGCGGCACATGATCCCGGCCAAGGCCAACTACCTCGTGCAGCGCGCGGAGCCGCTCACGGACGGAGCCCGCGGTGCGCGAGGCGCTCGGGCGCGGGGCGCGGCTGCGGGTGCTGACGGGCGACTACCTCGACATCACGCAGTCCGACGCGCTGCGGCGGTTGCTCGACTGGCAGGACGCCTCCGCCGCCGAGCAGGACGGCGAGGGCGCGTTCGTGGTGGCGGGTGTCCTGGAGGCGCGGGTCGTCGAGACCTCGTCGCTCGGCGGGCGCGCCTTCAACCCGAAGGCCTGGCACATGGCGGGGCCCGACTTCGGGGTGGCGACGGACGCGCCGGTGTGCCTCCCCGCACCCACGGCGCTGCAGCAGGAGGCCCTCGACGCGCTCGCGGCCAGCCGCGCGGAGGCGCGTCGGCGGGCGCTGATCGTGATGGCCACAGGCCTCGGCAAGACGGTGCTCGCCGCGCTCGACATCGCGGCGGTGGCCGAGGAGGGACGGGCGCCGTCGGTGCTCTGGGTCGCGCACCGGCGCGAGCTGCTCGAACAAGCCGCGACCACCGTGCGGCGCGGCCTGCCGTCGGCCCGCTTCGCGTGGATGCTCGGCGGGAGCCGGCCGAGCGAGCCCTTCGGCTCGCCCTACGAGGTACGTCTCCTCCTGGAAGCGGTGCCAGCGGACGGGTCCGCTCACCCTCGGCGGCCGCTGCGAACGTGGGAGCGCGACCTCGCTCACCGGTGAAAGGAGGTCCGTGAGGTCGTGGTGCGCCCGGGATCGCAGCCAGCCCATCACGCGGGCGCACGTGGACGAGGCCCGGGAGCGGCTCATTGGATACCGACGACTTCCAGTACGTCGTCGATCTCTGCCTCGTGAAGCGCACCTCGGGCGGAGCGGAGACCGCGAACCCGCTCTACCGCGAAGTTCTGGCGCGCCCGCTCTCCCTGAATGTGCAGGCCAACCTCCCGGTCCCGTGGTGTCCCTGGGCCTCCGCGGACGGACGCCTCGACTTCCCCGCCCTCCTCGCCGCCTTCCGCCAGTGGTGGCGCGAGAACGCGGACATGCTGCCGCCCCTCGCGCAGAGCTATCCCGAGGCCGTCCCGCACCTCGCGCTGTGCGCCTTCCTCCAGCGCGTGGTGAACGGCGGAGGACGCGTGCACCGCGCGTTCGCCGCAGGCCGCGGGGCGATGGACCTCCTCGTGGACTACGGCCCGGACCGCTTCGCCCTGGAGATCAAGCGCGTCCGCACGCGGGACTCCCTCGACACCATCGTCGCTGCCAGCGGCATCTCGAATCGGCCGTGGTTCCGCCACCGATCCGAACCGCTGTGCCGGTCCTCCTCGGAGAGGAGCATCTCGAGGTGCTGGCGTACCCAAAGGCCCTGGTGGTCGCCGAGAAGCTGGTCACGGCGATCCAGCGGGGCCGCGCGAACACGCGGTGGCGTGACTTTGCGGATCGCGTCGTCCTCGTGCCCGGCGCGCTGCTCGAGGCCGATGTCGTGCCCGCCCTCTGCGCGGTCGCGTCGCATCGAGGCACCACCCTGCGTCCGCTCGGCGAGGCGCTCGAGGGAATGCCGCAAGAGGCCCAGTCGCGGTGGGCGACCTGGCGGGCGCGACAGGGCGCTCCCGGCCGGGTGCCCGAGGACTTCGCCATCGTGCTCGACGCGATCGACAACCACACGCGCGCCTGGGTCACCACGGCCGCGGCAACCGAGCCCCCGCCGCGCTGAACGAGCTCTATCCCATCCAGGCGTTCGCCTCCCGGATCGCCGGTCCGCAAAGCGAACCGCCCGCTCACCCTCCCCGCCGCAGGTCCTCCGCCATCGTCTCACCCAGTGCCACCGCGAACCTCCCGACCCCGATCCCAAGCCGCTCCCGGACGTCCGGCCGCGACGCGAGCCACGCCTCGAACGACATCCCCGCCGCGAAGGCGCCGCTCGCCGCGAAGAGCCCGCACACGAGCGCATCCTCGACGCTCACGCTCCGCTCCTTCCAGGCCGCCAGCTCCGCCTCCGCCTGACGCGCGCGCTGGGCCCAAGCGTCCGCGCGCTGCATCGCCTGCGCGGTGAGCGCCGCCCCGAAGAGCGCCGTCGCGCCCGTCTCCCCGAAGCCGGCCGACCCGCGCGAGCCGCTCACCGACACATCCGGATGTGTCACCGTCTCCACCCGGTCCGGGCCCGCCGCCGTCCAGCCCGCCCTCGGCAGCGACCGCACCTCCGCCGCGTCCTCCACCCGCACCCCCGCCACGAGCCTCCCCGGCGCCGGCTCCGCCGCCGCCGCCTTCCGCCGCGCCTGCTCGGGCCGATCCGGCGCAATCTCCGGCCCCGCGCGGCGGGCCACCCGCCGCAGCTCGACCGGCGGCGCGTGAAGGGCGCCCCACGCCGAGCTGATCCACGCCGCGTACGCCTCCTGCGCCGCCGCGAGGGCGGCCTCGTCGGGGAGCACGCCCTCCGCCACGTCGTCGCGCGCCGTGGCCGTAGCGCGACGAACGGCCCGCGGCGCCCGCGCATGGATGGCCTGCGCGAGTCGCCGCAGCGAGCGCAGGGTGGTCTCCGAGCATCCGCACCCGTCCGCGAGGCGTCGGAAGGCTCGCGACACCTTCCGGCGCGGGCGGTGGGGCGCGCCCTCGGCCGGGAACAGCAGACGCTCCTCGTCCCAGCCGTCGATGCCCGGGAGCGCGGCGCGGAGCTGGGCGACGCACCAGCGCGGCAACCCGTACAAGAGGTGCCCCGGCGGCGATCCCGGGCGGCGCGTGGCGGGGAGGTCGACGCGCAGCCGCCCCGCGTCGAGGTCGAGGTCGCCGCGGCGCAGGCGCAAGATGGCAGCGTCCGGCGCGGTGGTCGCGACGCGCACGAGGATCAGCGCCTGCAGGGGGCCGCTCGTGCTCTGCAGCAGCCGGTCCACCTCGTCGAGCCCCGCCACGCGTCGGTCGGCCGCGCGCCCCTGACAACGGCGCGGCTGGGCGGCCCGCAGCCGTCGCACGACGGGCAGGCCCGCCTCGGCGAGCGCAGCGTTCACCGTGGCGCGCAGCTCGGTGAGGTCGCTGCTCACGATGGCGGCGGAGGCGTCGCGCCGCGCGGCTCGATAGTCGCGCACCCACCGGTCGAACGTGCGCGCGTCGACCTGGCGCAGGGCGAGGTCGGGCAGCAGGTCGCAGAGGCGCCCGAGCGCGCTCCGCCGCGCGGAGACGAGCCCCGCGTCGCTCGGGTCACGCGGCAGCACCCTCCGCGAGCCGCGCAGCAGCACGGCGTGGAGCGAGGTGTGCGGCGTGGCGCGCGGCAACGACGCCCACGCGCGGTCGAGCGCCTCGCACCAGGTGTCGGGCAGCTCGCGCCGGAGCCGCGCGAAGCCCGCCGTGGTGGTCGCGTCCGTGAGGCCCGGGAACTCCCGGCGCGGCTCCGCGCTCGGGTTGTCGAACTCGTCGAGGCGTAACGCCGTGTTACGGCGAGTCGACCGCTCGCGGACCCCGCGGGCGGCGCGAAGGTTCGCGGGATCCCGGCGATCATACAGGTCAGACGCCGGGATCACGCGATCACCTCGATAGTGAGCGCGCGCTCCAACTCTTCGAAAATCCCGTTAGGCTCACCAACTATCAAGAGCCGCTCCGGATTCGTTCGGGGCGGCTTTTGGCGTTCTGGGGGGTCGTGGGGGGCGGTCTGCGCCTCCGACGAACGCGACGGCCAGCGCCCCTCGCCCCATCCACGATGGAGGGGGCGAACCGCCCTTCCGGCGCCAGGCGGGGTCTGGGGCGGTCAAGCGACGGGCGCCGGCCCCCCTCGTCCCTGCGCGGTGACCGACGCGAGGCGTGCGAGCGCCTGGTCTGCCGCCGCCCGCATCACGGCCGCATCCACCCGCGCCCTCGCCAGGACGAAGATGCCCATGAGCACCGTGGGGAAGAAGCGCGCCAGCTCGTCCACGGGCGCGTCCTCCGCGAGGCGGCGGCCCGCGCGCGCGTTCTCCAGCGCGTGCCCGAACGCGCGCGTCAGGCGGTCGAGGAACCGCGCGGTGGAGGCCTCGCTCTGCTCCAGGGTCGGAGCCAGCTCGATGCCCGCGTTGCACAGGAGGCAGCCGAGGTGGGACCCGTCGTAGGCGCCCATGCCGCCCATGAAATTCAGCACCGCCCGGACCTGTTCGAGTGACGCGCCGGGGGCCTCGAGCGTCGCGAAGTGCCCCGGGACCACCGTGCTCTCGTAGCGCCGGATGGCCTCGAGGTACAGCCCTTCCTTGCTCCCGAACTCCGCGTAGAGCGCGCCCGGGTTCAGGCCCATCGCCTCGGTCAGGTCGCGCGTGGAGGTGGCGTGGTAGCCCCGCTCCCAGAACAGGCGCATGGCCCGCTCCGTGACGTCATCGCGTTCGTACGTCTTCCGCCGGCCCACCTCGCCTCCCCGCGGAGCATAACGGATCGAACGCTCCGCTATTGTAGAATAGCGATCGTTATGCTATCCGGGGGTCCCGGAGCCTACCCCATGCCCTTCGACAAGATTTCGCCCCAGCAATTGCTCGTGATGCGCATCCTCACCGGAGTCACGTTCCTGGCCATCGGGGGAGGGCTCGCCTACCTGGCGGGAGGGTGTGTGCTGGACGCCGGGCAGTGCGCCACCCGCTTCGAGGGGCCTGCGGCGTGGATCTACGTGCTGTCCGCGCTCCAGTTCGGCGTGCTCCTGGCCAACGCGGGGATGATGCTCCTTGAGCTCGTCACCCGGCCCCCGTTCAAGATGGCGATCAACGTCCCGTTCGTCGCCGGCAACTTCCAGACCGCGCTCTGCTTCGGCCTGATCGCCCTGGGCCTGTCGATCCGACACGCCACGCTGACGGGCGACGCGTCGAGCGGCGTCCTGACCCTGCAGGCGCTGTGCATGGCGGGGTTCGCGATGAACCTCTTCTTTGTCATGATGACGAAGATGCATTGGAACTTCACCGAGAACACAGGCAAGCCGCTCCCGAAGGCTTGAGCCCCGACGGGGGGCGCATCGACGCCTCCGTCGGGCAGGCATCGGGCGCGTCCCGCCGCGGACGGCGGGTCGGGCGCCCTGCGGGGTCGCGGCGAGCCGC
>CAJBVW010000078.1 GCA_903959175.1 uncultured Pseudomonadota bacterium | reverse complement strand
TGGGGGCGCTCCGTGCGCGTGGCGAAGCTGGCCGGCCGGAAGAAGGAGCGTGGGCGAGGGGGGCCGACCGCCGCATCCCTCCTGTTCGAAGGCGTGGCGAAGGCGCGATCGGCCCGATCCGCCTCACTCTCGAGCGGCGCGGCGGCGTTCACCGCGCCCATGCCCGCGAACTGCATCCCACAGATGTCGCACGAACGCGGCGCCGCGATCCCTACCTGGACGTGGCCGCAGTCGCACACGACGTAGCAGGTTCGGCGCAGCGCGTTCATGTCCCGGTCCAGCCAGTCCTTCTCGATGCCTGCCGACTCGTAGACGCGCTTTCCAGCGACGATGCGCGAGCCAGGCGCGTATTCGGCCAGGGCCACGGTGATGTCGCGCTCGAAGGACGGCACGTCCTTGATGTTTGGCGGAAGCCTCACGCGGAGCTCGACGAGATCGATGGGGAATCCGAACCGGGGCAGGAAGCTCCCGTGGACGAGGTGAGCGATCAGCACCTTCTTGCGCAGGTCCTTTCGATCGCGCTCGATCGCGCTCACCACATCGGCGTCCGCGCCGGCGGAGCGGATCTGCTCCTGGAGCAGATCCTCCTCTCGCCGCGCCTCCTGCCCGATGCGCCGGATGACCCGTGCACACTCCGTCACGAGCTCACGCGTGGTCCATGAGTCGAGCCCCGTACCCGACACCAGGGCGCGGAGCTGTTGGTTGGTGGGAGCACGCTCGCCTTCGCCTACTTCCTCCAGCCACGCGCCGAACGTCACGTCGGGAGCGGGATCCCCGAAGAAGAAGCTCCCGACCGTACCGAAGGTTTGATTGCCACCTCCCGCGCCCGGGACGGCACGACCCGCGAAGAAGAGCGTGAGCAGCTGGGCGAACACATGCCGCAGGAGGAGCGCGTCGGCGTCGAGCACGACCCGGGGCGCCGCGATGGGCGCCTCCAGGAACGACCTGGGATCGTCGAAGACGCGGTGGTCATGCAGCCGGTTTCGGCAGAGCGTGAGCGCCAACGCCGAGCCCTCGGCACGCCGCCCCGCCCGGCCGGCACGCTGCCAGTAGTTCGAGGCGGCGGGGGGCGCGTTCGTGAGCATCACGCCGGTGAGGCCGCCGAGATCCACACCCATCTCCATCGTGGTGGAGGTGGAGAGGAGGTTGCGATGACCGCGTCGGAACGCGCGTTCCTTATCGCTGTTGCCGTCCGCGTCCATCTGCGCGGTGTGCTCGTCCGCGAAGAGCGCGGGGTCCAGCCCGTCCGCCGCGCGAGCGCGCCGCACGGCGTGCCGGGCGGCATGCCGCTCGAAGATCCCGGCGTCGTCCTCCGGCGCGATCAAAGCCGCGCGTTGCTCGACGCCCAGCACGATGCGACGGACGCTCCGCGGCCAGGCCCGGCCGTTGTCCCTGTCGATGAAGGCAGGGCGATCCGGAGCCCGCGCAAGAAGACCGCGGTGGTCGATCCGAAGGGCCTTCTTCTCGGCGTCGTACCGAAGCCATTCCCGGAGGCTCCGACGAAGGGCGTCGCCCGTGAGCTGGTCCCAGAGCGTCTGCAGGAGCAGCTCTCCGTCCTCCGCGGGAACCTGCGCGGCGCGCGCGACGGCCTGGGCGTATCGGAAGACGCGCGAGCGACGGCGCTGGTTCAGGCTCGAGATCAAGGCGACCCCGATCCCGGCGGCGTCGGCTTCGTCCCCTTCGACGATCCCCTTGCCACCCTCGCGCACGAGCGACTTGTTCGCCCACCGAGGCAGGTCGTCAGCAACGGGACCATCCGGTACGTCGCACTTCTTGAGCTCCGGGATGTGCCCAACTCCGCGGCTGCGCGCGTCGTCCATCACCGTCCGAGCGAAGTCTCGCCACTCGTCTACGGTGAGGTGCCCGACCCCCGGAGGGAGCGGAAGCTCATCCAAACCGGGGTACAGCACCTCGACGAGCCCAAGCGTCTCCAGCGAGCGCCCCTGGTGTGGCGGCACCGCCAGCTCCCGCCACACCAGGACTTCGGCTACGTTCTCGAGGAGGTCGGCCTCACGCTCCACGTCGTACTCTTGCTCCCAGAGGGCGCGCGCCTCCGCGCTGGACCGAATGGCGCGGGTGGCGGCGAGCGCCCGGACGACCTTGACCAGCGGGATCGTGGCGCCGTCGGACGCATGCTCCTTCAGGGTACGCAGAAGAATCTGGCGGCCGAGCACGCGATCGTGACCGCTCTCCACCGACGAGGCCAGGCCAGCCGCGCCCTGCCGGCTGTCGCTCATGAGCAGGAGCCGGCGCCCTTCACCCGGCAAGGCCGCGTTCGCCCGCCCGGCGTCGTCCGGCATGGCCGGCAGGCTCGGGTACAGGAGATCGACGAGCACACCCACGGCGTTCTCGGCAGACATGCGAACGGGCCGAACCGGCGCCTCGACCGTCAGGCACGACGGGCAGGCGCCGTGCAGAAAGTCGCCTTCACGGGTTCGATTGTACGGAAGGAGCGCCCCCAGGATGCCCCCGCTCGTGCCGGGCAGGCGAGTGCCACCCCCGGTGGCCGCTTGGGCCCGACGGGGCTCCAGAGGCGCGAACAGGTTGCCTCCTCGCGGGTCCGGATCGAGTGACGCCGGGTTGAGCGGCCCGATGAGCGGAGCACCGCAGAGGGTGCACGCCCACACCTCGGCGTATCGGCGCTCTTCGTCCGCGTCGCCCTGGCGAGGCGGGCGCATCGTGACGCGCTGCCAGGGCCAGGAGGGGTCCGCGTCCGGCGTGGAGGACGTGAGGTCCACCCAGACCCCGGCAGGGGCTCGGAGGAACGCGTGGACACGCACGGGCAGCAACGGATGGACGCCCGCATCTCTGCGAGCGAGGCTGCCGAGACGAAGCAGGAGCCGGGTGGCATCGAGCTGCGCCTCTTCCGGGGAGGCGTCCGCCAGCTCGAACAGGAACGCGGTCAGCTCCGGGATCGTCCAAAGCCGGCGGGTGCTCTCGCTCAGGTGGGTCACCAGGCGGCGAACGCCGGCGCTCTCCCCGAGGGCGGTCCAGAGCACCCGAGCCGGCTCGCCGTGAGCCTGATGGATCGCGTCAGCTCGCGCCCGGGTGATCAGGCCGAGCGCGACGACGTCCGAGAGCACGGTGTCGGCCGCCTTGGGGTCCAGGCGGAGCGCGATGGGAGCACCCCGATCGTCGTAGGTGAGAGTAGAGAGATCGTCGAGGCCCCGGGCCCGTTCACGCCCATCCGGCGGGGCCAGCAGCCCGCCCACGGTCGTGGCTGCCGGCGGGAGCGGAGGGGCACATCGGACACCCTCGATGGCACACACCTGGGCGCGCGTCTTGCCGAACATCTGCGCCGCGTACTCCTCGAGCGCGTCGCGACCGCCGGCGCTCTGGAGCGTGGCTGAGGTCGCGTAGCCGCGCACATCCTCGAGGCGCGTCTCGAAGCGCTGGCACGCGCGCCGCAGGAGCATGTGGATCTCGGCCGCCTGCGCCCCTGCGTACACATGCGCCTCGTCGAGCACGACCGCCCGAAGACGCGGGAGGCTGGTACCATCCGCGCTCCGGAAGGCCAGGTTTCCCGGTGCGAAGATGGGCGCATCCAACGGGCGGATCAGCATGTATTCGAGCATGCTGAAGTTCGTGATGAGGACGTGCGGCGGAGTGGCGCGGACCTCCTCGCGCGAGACGAGCTGCCCCTGAGCGGGCGCGCGGCCGAACGCATCCTCGAAGGCCTTCACTCCCTGGCGACGCGTCTCGGGGAGGCGCCCTGTGTAGTACGCGAAGCGGAGCGAGGGCGAGACGGGTGCCTCGGCGATCAGCTCGCGGAGTCGGTCCATCTGGTTGTTCACCAGCGCGTTGAGCGGGTAGACGATGAGCACCCGGATGCCGGGTTGAGAGAGATCGTCGCGACCCTCAGCGTGGTCCCGGTAGAGTTGGTCGAGGATCGGCAGGAGGAACCCCTCGGTCTTGCCACTGCCGGTACCGGCGGAGATGGCGATGCTCTTGCCACTCCGCACGGCGCGGAGCGCCTCCTCCTGGTGCCTGAACAACGTCCGCCCCTGAAACACGCTCCGAAACGCCCGAGCAGCCTCCGAGCGAACCACGCCCTCGCGCTGCAGGGCGTCCAACGTGAGACCCGGTTCAAAGCCGTAGGCGGCTTCGTAGAGCGGCTCGGCGAGCAGGGCGTCGTGCCAACCACCGGGCACCGGGCTTGCAGACCAGGCGCGGGCGAGCGCGGCCTGGAGGGCGGGGTGCCGGAGATGGAGTTCCTCGAGCAGGTACCGCTGGAAGCCGGAGTGGAGTCTCTCGAGCGCGGCGTGGGCATCGAATTGCAGGGGCATGATCGACTCTACGTGTTGGTGAAAGGAAAGCCGGAGAGGAGGGCGCGCTCCCAGGCGCGGGCCCGAGCGGCGAGCTCGGGCTCCTCCTCGATATGAAGGGTCCATTGCAGAAGATCGGCAAGCTCGCCAATCTGCGCCGCGGAGGGCCGCTCCGCGAAGTCGCGCAGGGCGACCGCCTCGAGGAGCACCTTCCGCGCCAGCAGTGCGTCGGCACCGTCATTGATGGCGACGGCCGCGCGCAAGGCACCGTCCAGGAACCTCAGCCGCGGGTCTCTCTCATGGCGGGCGACCAACTGCCGAGCCCGCTGCAGCCAGGCGGTCGTCAACTCTGCGTTCACAGGCCGACCGGCCGGGGCGGAGGGCCGCACCAACGCCCGGGCCCTCGGCCACTGTGCGTCGTACTGGGCGAGGTGGATCGCCACCTCCCGCCCAAGCACGGACTGGAGCGGAGTCTCGAGGTTGGGGTGGATCTGCGCAATCCGCCCAGCCGCGTGCCGGGCGCCGGCCTCCCACTCCGGCCACCCCCCTCGCGGCCAGGGAGGCAACAGGAGCAGCAGAGCGGGGTACCGGATCCAGGAAGGATGCCAACCGACATCCACCAACAGCTGCTCAAGGGTATCCAGGACCGCGTCATCGATCCGCGGGTCCTCGTCGAGCCCCGCGCGCGCACGGGCCACCCACCAGGCAAGGCGGGGCGCCGCGGCCGGAAGGCCGACGATGTTCTTCACGAACGAGGCCCTGGCGTCCCCGAGGAATTGTGCAACTCGGGCAAGCTGATAGAGTTCGTCGGCCACCGCGGCGAGACCACGGCGTGGCGCTGACAGGTCCAGTCCATCATGGTCCTGGGCCTTGAGGCGTTCGGCGAGCGCCGTGGGGTTCATCCCGGCGGGTCTGCCCTCCACGACGAAGCGCTCCACGCGGGTTTGAGCGCCGTGCGCATGGTCACCATTCGGCAGCGCCCGGTCCCCGCGGAGCGCGACCGCATATGTTCCTGGAGGGAGCTCGAGCGGAGGGGTGAGGTACTCGGCTGGGCGCTCGGCGTCACACCACATGACCCGCGGGAAGTTTGCCCCGAGTTTGATCATCCCGACTTGTGGGCGCTCCATGATCACGTCGGCGCATAGCTGGAGCCGATCGAGCCCATCTTCGTCCTGGATCCGCCGAATGTCACGCAGGTTTCCCACCGGGCGATCGGCCGTGTCGTCGAACAACGTGAACGTCCGGACAGCGTCCGTGCCCGCTACCGACATGGTAACCGTCAGCCTGTCGTAGCCCTGATCGAACGCCTCGAACAACGACCGGAACAGCAGCCCGGCGCGCTCCCTCAGCTCACCGCTGGCCGGAAGGTTCCGCTCGGCGACCGTTCGTTCGGCCACGCGAAAATCGACGCGCCCACCCGCAGGCCCGCGGAAGCGGAGGACGCGCCCGCTACCCAAGTCCGAGCGGGCGATGTTCGGGGCGTCGCAAGGAGAGCCCGCGGCGTCGAGGAGGGCAATCTCCGCGCCGCGCCCCTCTAAGGACCATTGGAAATCCGGCCTCCCGGGGATGGCCGCCGCCACCGCGGTCGGACCCGCATCCTCGGTCGGGAGCGACACGTCGAACGTGGTGCCTCGCGCACACCCGTTGCCCCCCGTCCAGCCTGCTTCCTCGGGGAGGGAGAGCGTCACGCCAGAAGATGTCCAGTTGGTTTTTGGGACCTCGTCCGCCGCCAGGACATGGAAGCGCGCGCGCCAGCGTCCTCCTGGCTCTTCAATCGTCCACGCACCGGAACCTGCGGCGGCGACCCGGAGCGTACCAAGTTCCCATTTTGCGACGATCCCGCGTTCGCCCTCAGCGCTCGCGGCGTGTCGCACGATGGGCGGGACGCGCCGGATCGCGGCCGAGCGGCCCGTGACCCGGGGCATGCCCAGGAAGACGGTTCGACCACCGATCCTCAGGCGCCCCTCCGCACCAACGAGCCCCCTGCCGCCGAGAGAGGGGCCGCTGAGGACGAGCGGGCACGGAACGGGCGCGCGCCCACATTCCACTGAAACGGAGAGACCTTCCGCGGTCACGGTGTAGGCGAGCGCGGCCGTCGGGCAGAAACGCCTGGAGACCCACCCACCTTCGAGGGTATGGGGCGGAACGACCAGACCTTCGACCTCGGTGTCCGGGGCGGTGACGAGCGCGCAGTGTTCCCCGAGCCGGGGCGTTGCGAGCGCGGGCAGGCAGTCGCCCACGCCGGTGTCGCGGACGAGAAACCCCCACCGGGGAAACTTGGGAAGGGGAAAACAGGGTTCGCTCCCACGCGCTGCGACGCGAAGCCCGTCAGTGGAGACCTCGATCCACGTCGGATCCCCCACGAGCGTCCATCCGTCGTCGTCGCGACGGTAGGTCGCCACGATGTCGGCGCGCTCGCCGAGGTCGTTCCACCGCGGCCGTGAAGGGTCGCTGATCCGAACCTGGTTCTCCGCGGTTTCTAATCCGTTCGCGGGGAGGCGCTCGGCGAGGCGCACCGCCACGGCGAGCCCCCCTTGGCGCCGCACCACGCCCCATCGAGCAACGTCGCTGACCGCGGCAACCGGCCCCACGGCTCGTTCCGGCCTGAACCGGAACAGCAGTGGCAGCAGCACCCGGACCTCATCGTCGTTTTGCACGCCGAGCACCTCCCGCAGGTCGACGCCTGCGCTCACGGCGCCAGCCCAGGTGTCCTCGAGCGTGGCATGGACGATCTGGAGGTCTGCCAGGAGGCCCCGGCCGGCGCACAGATCCACGAGGCGCTCGGCCAGGGCACCCCTGACCTCTGCGGCGTAGCCATGCGGGTGGAGTGCGTCCTCCCAGTCCCCCTGGGTCCACGCGAGGTGCGGCCCCCAGTGCGCATCGGCGTTTCCCTGGTCTTCGAGCGTGCGGCGCAGCAGGCGCCACAGCTGGCCGGAGTCCCGAAACATGGTCACGATGTAGAGGCGCCTGCCGTCGTCAGCCCGGGACACGCGCCAATGGAACCGGTCCTCGGCCTCTCGCATCGCATCCCGCGCCCGCTCCTCCAAATAGGGCCCCGGCCGATCGATGCCCAGCCAGTCGGCGATGGTATCCCAACCGGCGCGCGCGCCGTCCTCCCGCATGGCGATGGCTCCGCCGAGGAGGAGCAGCGCGCCAGCCTCCGGGGACCACGCATCGATGGCAAAGTGGCGGCGGAGCGTCGACCGTACCTGCTCGACCTCCTCCGGGGCGAGGCACCCCACCAGGCTGCCTGCCGCCGCATGGTGTCTCTGGCTAAGCGTGATGTAGAGCCCCATCGCCCCTCCCGTGCCATCGCCCACAAGCGCACCACGCGCCGTCCGGGGTAACCGGTGTTTGCGGCACTTATCTGCCAGACGCGGAGGCGCCCATGTCCGAATCTTGCGAAACCCTGTCCATTCCATGGAGGGGCTTGTCAGCGCTCGACCGGTGCTCCGCGAAGGGGCAAGACTGCGGCTCGAGGGCCGCCGACGAGGCGACTTGCCTTCGCGGGACGGTTGCCGTCGCGGGCGTCCTGGCTCTCATGCCGGAAACTCCATGCCCTTTAATGTGCGAGGTCGCGGGCAAGCTGAGCAACTGACCGGGTCGGTAGTAGCCTTCGGGGCCTACCGCGAATGGCCGTCCCGGTCGTCATCCCAGTTGATGAAATCACATCCTCGCCCAGTGTCCCTCACGCCTTGCCCATAGGCGGTCTGTCGACTCACGTAGCCGAACTTCGCGGCGAGAGCCAGCGCGTCCCAACTCAGCCTTCCGAGCCCGGTCACTGCCTCATCTCGATTCTTTCTGCAGACGCGTAGCGCCGCGATTGGACGTCCGTAGTCGGACCACAAGCCGGGCCCATACCAAGCTGCAGCGAGGGACGTATCCACCACCCAGATCGAGTATCCTGGCGTAAAGGTCGCACGCTCAACCTCGCGTCGCCGCAGATCGATGGCCGCAGCCTCCTCGCGTCGCTGCAGATCGGCTGCCGCAGCTTCCGAAGCCAGTTGCCTTTCCGTTTCACGAGACGACTTTTCGTCAGCTACAATTGCTTGTAAGGCAATCACCTCGCCCGGGGTGCCTCCACCATCAAGCCCGATTGCGATTGCGGCGTGGCAGTGCTCTGGCGAATACGTATCGCTACACTTCTTTGAAGCCGCCAAAAACTCGGCGCGTGCAGTTTCGTCAAGTTTCAGTCCCCGTCCGAGAGGAGACGCTGCGTGCGCATCCCCTGTTGCGGCAACTGCGACGGTGAACATTACGGCTACACTGACGACTACCTGACTTACTGACGAACGAAATCTGTTACGCATGAATTCTCCTGCAAGTCGAACAAGCTACAGAACGATCGGCGCGGAATGTGGGGAGCGCTCGGATGAGGGCTTCGGCCCGTCTGGTTTATCCGCCAGCGGCGTCCAAGCCTCCGTCCATTTCTTCAGATTTCCTGTCCAAATACGTCCCGTCCGCTACCCCGGCACCGGCTTTGGACGGATCCGCCACCCGTTATCTGCGGCGAGGCTGGCGAACTGCGCGGGTGCGATGCCGATCTCCGCCTTGAAGGCCTTGGCGTAGGCCTCCGGCGTGGCGTAGCCGGCGCGCTCGGCCGCGGCCGCGAACTGCCGGCGCGCAACCAGCGCGAAGGTGTGCTGAAGGCGGATCTGCCGCATGAACCGCGCGATGGGCATGCCGGTGATCTCGAGCACGGCGGATCGCAGCACGCCCTCGCTGGCGCCGCACGCGCGCGCGAGCTCGTGCACGGCAAAGGCGGGATGATGCCGAGCCACCTGCGCCACCCGCTGGGTGCGCGCCCAATCGGCGTGCTCCACCGGCTGGCCCGCGGCCCCCGGCGCGCCCTCCGCCAGCAGCTCGAGCAGCTGCAGCGTGAGCGCGGGCAGCAGCGCCGGGCGCGCGTCGCACGCCGCCTCCAGCTGGTCCAGCACCTGCCAGGCCTCCGCCGACACGGGCACCACGCCCGTGTCGAGCCCAACCGACGCAACACCGTCGGGCGCGTCGTCGCCCATGTCCGACGCGAAGCCGACGAACGCCAGGGGCTGCGGCTCCTCGCGGAGCTGCGCGTACCGGTGCAGCGTGAACGGCGGCACCAGCAGCGCCTGCCCGGGCCCGATGACGTGGACGCGCTCGCCGCACGCCACCGCGGTGCCCTGCCCGATGCCGAGGATCAGCACGAAGCGGTTGTGGAGGTCCGCGGTGGGCACGAACAGCGGACAACGCGCGAACAGCGTGACCTGACGCACGCTCCGGAAGCAGCGCGCGTTCGCGCCGATGAAGTAGTTGTCGGGCGCGTCGCGCCGAAGCAACCGGGAGACGAGCGCGTCGGAAGGGAGTGCCATGATGCGCCGTGCGGTGGTCGGAGCCGCGCCCGCATTGACGGATAGGGAAAGTGAACCCCGCATCTCCGCATCCTAGCACTCGCCCCTCCCCCCCGTCAACCTCGCCGACAGTACCGTCGGGGCGCGGCCCACGGCCGACGGCCCCGGAATCCCGGATGTCGCCCCTCCTCGCAGGCGGCTCCGCCCTCGGTCCCGCGTCTTCACGCCCTTGTACCTTCCAGGGGCTCGCCCGCACTTCGCAATCGCCCTTCGGCCGCTGAGAATGTACCGGAGATCACCCCAGGCGGGAGAGCGCGAGAGGGGTGCCAACCCTTATCGCTCCGGGAGTGGCCACGGGGAGACCATGAGGCACACGGTTGGGATCCGAGCGAGAGACGACAGTCCTCCGAACTGGGCCGATTCGATGGAATGGACGAGCCCCCCCCCCGCCCACCCTCGTTCACACCCACCCCCACACATGACGCCCTCGAAAACCGACACATGACGAACAAAGGGGCTACCCCCACTTGATCGGCGGGAGCCCGTCCACCGCCGCCCGGGCGTCGGCGTCGAGGTCGCGGCCGTAGTGCGTGCCCCGAAGGTCACCCTGGTGACCCACGAGGAAGTCGACCACGTCCCCCGCGACCTTGCCGGCCGCCAAATGCGCCTGGAAGGCGGCCCGGAAGGCGTGGTCCGGCCGGGCGTTGATCCGATTGGGCGGCGCCCACACGTTTCGGGGCACCCCGTCCAGCTCACTCGCGTCCTCCCAGGACGAGAAAACGGTCGCGCGAGGATTACTGCAGCGCAGGAGAGGCCCCTTCCCCGCCTTCGCGGAGAGGGCTGCGCGGAACAGGGGCTCGGCCCGAAGCCCCGCCGCGAGCGGCACCGTCCGCATCTCCGCCTGCTCGGCCCGGGACTTCCCGTGGCGCACCAGAAGTGTCCCGGCCGTGAGGTCGAGGTCCTCCCTCGCGATCCCGGTGACCTGACGGAGCCGCAGCCCGGTGTACCGCAAGATCACCGCGGCCAGCACGGTGTCCTCGCTCGCCCGGCGCGCGCGGAGCCGACGCAGACACGCATCCGCATGCTCGAGCGTCGGCGCCACCGTGCGCCCGTACGGAGCCGCCGAGGGGACGTACCCCCGGAGCGACGAGGGCCTCGGGGGCGTCTGCGGCCAGCCCGTCGGGTCGTCCGGTTGAGCAACGTCACGGGCAGGGGCGCGGTCTCGGGGATGCGCGTGACCTCGTGGATGGCCTCTGCCAGGAGCGGCACCGTGGCGCGGTAGGTCGCGGCCGAGGAGGCACGCAGACCGTCGGCCTCGGCCGCGGCGATGTAGGCGATCATGCCGTCGAGCACCGTCGCGGGCGGCGCGTCCCGGGCCCGCTGGACGGCCGGATCGTGATGGCCCCGTTCACGGAGGTCCCGGATCACCACCAGCCGGTACGCCTCGGCGTCCTCCGCCGAGCCGTGGACCGTCACCTCCGGCTGCGCCCAGCTTCCCTCCGGTCGCTTCTCACGCCAGCGGATCCGCCACCGCCCGCCGCCCTTGTCCTCGATTGACGCTGACGCCATCCCGTCCTGCCTTCCCCCTGTGGGGTGCCCTCTGTGGGGCAGATGTGGGGCAGATGTGGGGGCATCCCACCGCGTCTCGGCCGATTATCGGCCGACTACGACGCTTGAGGAGGATAGCATCTAAAACTGGAAGTAGATGAAGTCATTGGTCGACATGCGGGCGAAGGTGAACATGCCGAGGCCGAACGCGGCCCACGCGGCCGTCTGGACCGGGAGGTACCAGGGGCTGTCCTGGAGCTTGGGGAGGCCCCAACGCTCGAAGGCGAGCGCGGCGAAGAGCGGGGTGGCGAGCACGAGCGTCATGCCGACGACGACCGCGGCGGTGAGGTTCTGCTCGGGGGTGGCGGCGAAGGGGTTCTGCGTCGCGAGCGCGAGGATGCGTGTCACGCGCAGCTCGCGGAACAGGAACCAACCGAAGCAGGTGAACCCGAACATGATCGCGACCGCGACCGCCCGGGCGCCGGCCCACTGCTTCCACGCCTTCGGGATCCGCGGCGTCGCGAGCCGATAGCCGGTGAGGAGCGCCCCGTGGTACGCGCCCCAGAGCACGAAGTTCCACGACGCGCCGTGCCAGATCCCCGAGAGCACCATCGCGGCGAAGGTGTTGCGCGTGACGAACCAGAAGCCGCCGCGGGAGCCGCCGAACGGGATGTACACGTAGTCGCGGATCCACGTCGAGAACGAGATGTGCCAGCGGTTCCAGAACTCGGAGGGGTTCGCCGAGAGGTAGGGGTGGCGGAAGTTCTCCATGAGCTCCCAACCGAGCATGCGGGCCACGCCGCGCGCGATGTCGGTGTACCCGGAGAAGTCCGCGAGGATCTGGAGGGAGAAGGCGAGGGTCCCGGCGATCACCATGGAGGTGGAGGGCGCGTCGACGGAGAACACCTTGTTCGCGTAGGGGGAGATCGCGTCGGCGATACACAGCTTCTTGAACGCGCCCCACATCGCGAGGGCGAAGCCCGACCGCACCAGCGCGATGTCGAAGCGCCGCTCGTTCTCGGCCTGCTGGAGGAGGTTGGACGCCCGCTGCACCGGCCCCGCCACGAGGTGGGCGAAGAAGCTGACCGCGAGCAGGTATTCGACGACGGTCTTTCTCGGCTTGAGCTCTCCCTTGTAGACGTCGAAAGAGTACGCCATCGACTGGAAGGTGTAGAAGCTGATGCCGGCGGGGAGCGCGATGCCGAGCGGAGCGAGCGAGTTGTGGATGCCGACGGTGTCGAGGGCGGTGGCGAGGTTCTCGACGAAGAAGTCGAAGTACTTGTAGTAGCCGAGGAGCCCGAGGTTGGCGCCGATGGAGACGATGAGGACCAGCTTCTTGCGGTCGGGCCAGCGCTCCATCGCGAGGCCCGCGCCGTAGTCGAGCAGGGCGGCGGTGTAGAGGAGCACCAGCCAGAAGGGGTGGACCCACCCGTAGAACAGGGCGCTCGCGACCAGCAGGAGCAGGTTCTGCGCCACCCGCGCCCGCACGCCCCAGTAGAGCGTGAAGAGGATCGCGAAGAAGACGAGGAACTCGGGCTGTACGAAGGTCACGGGGGTCAGCGTTGCGCGGTGGGGGGCTGGTGTCAACCGCACGGCGTGAGGGCGACACGGATCGTCACCCCCGTCCGGCACTCCCCGCGTACTTGCGCCAGCGATCGTCCGGGGCGTAGTCGATGAAGAGGGGGTGGTCGTCCACGGCGGCGCGCAGGCGGCAGTGGAGCAACCAGGTGCCGTACTGCTCCGGGTGCGCCGCCAGCCAGCGCTCCATCACCGCGATGAACGCGGCGCAGAGCGACTCGGGGGTGTGGCCCTCGGGGGAGATGGGCGCGCCGAAGTGACAGATGTCCGGGCCCTCGGCGGGGCACTCGGCCCAGGTGGGGACGATGGCGGCGCCGGTGGAGATCGCCATGCGGTACGGGCCGGGGTTCAGGAGCGCCTGCCGCCCGAGGTAGGGGACGACGGTGAATTTCGTCCCGATGCGCCCGTCGAACGCGATGCCGACCAGCTCGTTGTCGGCGAGGCGGCGGTAGAGCTGCCGGAGGGGGGTCTCCAACGTCAGGAACTTCGCGGGGAGGGTGTCCTCGCTGGCCTCGCGCACGCGCCGCGTCTCGGCGCGGAACCAATTGTGGCCGAAGAGCTCGGGGTGCTCCTTCGCGACCTCGGGTGGGGCCAGGCCGCGCGCGGCGTACTGGGTGTACGGATACCCCGCGAGCGAGACCGCCGCGAGCATCAGCATCACGTTGCCGGCGTGCGGAAAGAGCAGGAGCGCGCCCTTCTTCCGCGCGAGGGCGGCGTCGAGGTGCTCCCGGCCCTCGAACCGGATGTAGCCCTGCCAATTGTCGGCGGTGAGCTTGCCGAGCAGGAGCTCCTCGTAGTGGGCGCGGAAGGCGACGCGGTAGGCGTTGGGGACGGCGTCGGGGCCGACGTGGCCGAAGCTGCGGCGGTACTCGTCCGCCATGAGCGCGGCGGCGGGGCCGGCGGCGGCGAGCTGGCGGAGGCGCCACAGGGGGAGGACGCTGCGCACGAGCGCGGGGTGGCCGACGGGGAGCAGCTTGCGCGCCTGCACCCAGAAGAGCCAGCGCGCGACGTCGCCGGGACGGACGGGGCTCTGCGCGCCGGGGCCCGCGGGGGTCGGGGTCGGGGGCGTCGTCCGGGGCGACATCGGGGGCGACATCGGGGGTGACATCGGGGGCAACATCGGGGGCGGCTCCTCCTGCGCGGGGCCCTTATCGGATCAGAGCGACCGCACCACCACGAGGCCGAGCACGGAGACGAAGGCCCAGAGCGCGACCGCGAGGACGAGCGGGCGGGGGCCGACCGCGGCGAGCGCCGTGCGGGAGACGCCGAGGCCGGTGAGGAACAAGACGCTCCCGAGCGCCTGTTTCGCGCCGGCGGACACCGCGTGGCCGGGGCCGACGAGGGCCGGGACGAAGGTGACGAGCGCGGCCGCGGCGAGGAAGGCGGGGATGAACCACGGCACCGTGGGGCGGCCACCCTTGCCCTCGCGCCAGGAGAGCACGAAGGTGACGGGCACGATCCAGAGGGCGCGGGCGAGCTTGGTGGTGGTCGCGATGGCGAGCGCGTCGCCCCCGTAGGCGCTCGCGGCGCCCACGACGGAGCTCGTGTCGTGGATGGCGAGCGCGGCCCAGCGGCCGAAGGTCTCGGGCTCGAGCTGGAGAGCGTGCCCGAGGGGCGGGAAGATCACGAGGGCGAGGGCGTTGAGGAGGAACACCGTGCCGACGGCGATACCGACGTGTTCGTCCTTCGCGCCGAGGGCGGGCGCGGCCGCGGCGATGGCGCTGCCGCCGCAGATGGCGGTGCCGACGGAGATGAGCAGGGTGAGCACGCGGTCCACCCCGAGGAGGCGCCCGAGCGTGACGCCGAGGGTGAGCGTGACGAGGATGCCGAGCGCGGTGACGACGACGCCCTGCGAGCCGACGCGCGCGACGACGCCGAGGTCCACCCCGAAGCCGAGGCCGACGACGCAGAGGGCGAGGCCGGTCTTCACCAGCTTCGGCGTGTGCTTCGGCCAGGGGTTGCCGAGGACGAGGCCGATCACGACGCCGGCGACCAGGGCGGCCGCCGGGGGGAACCCCGGGATCAGCGCGGCGAGCGCGCCCACGACCACCAGCACCTGACTCAGCATCCGGAGCGCTATCGCGGGTCACGGCCCGCCGCTTCCGGTCACGTGGCCCTTTCACGGCCACGGACCCGATTCCGACGGCCCCGGGTCAGAAGTACCAGCGTCCGCCGATCGCGGCGTCGGCCCCGAAGGTCATGACGGGCAGCACGCGGACGCGCGGCACGACCTGCGCGAACACCTCGAGCGGCACCTCCTCGAGGAAGAGCGAGGCCCCGATCGGCACACGGGCCCACACCCCGGCGGCGTCCCCGAACAGCCCGGGCGCCTCCGTGGCGAGCTCCGCGCCGAGGCCAACGTACACGGGCACGCGGAGGGGCGCGCCCGGCGCGAACACGCGCACGGTCTGGAGGTAGTCCACGCTCCCGTCGAAGCGCCCGGCGCCCATGTCCCAGCCGACCGCCGCCTGCATGCCGTTCTGTTCGGTGGGCCGCCACCCGAACGAGGCCCCCGTCGTCGAGCCGAGCACCACCCCCACGCCGAACGGTCCCGGCGCGGCCGCGCGCGCCATGGCGATCAGGAAGAGCGCCGTCGTCATCATCGTCCACCTCCCACTCGGGGAAAGGTAGGCACTCGACGCGGAGAGTCGCTACGCGCGCTCCCAGACCGCGGGGCGGCGCCGCCCGCCCACCACGACCGTGGGCCAGCGCGGGTCCTCCGTGAGGATCTCGACGCCGGCCGCGCCCACGAGCACGGTGTCCTCGATCTTCATGCCGGGGACGCTCGGGTTCCACGCCACGGCCGCCCCGGGGCCGATCGGACGCGACCTCGCCGCCGGCCTCCACCGCGACGAAGCGCCCCCGCTCCGCGGGCGCGTCCCACGGGTGCTCCTGCACGACGTTGGACGCCCCGCCCGTTGCCCACGCGAAGCCGTCCACGCCCCGCAGCCGCAGCGCCCCCAGGCCCCCCGTCGCGAGCGCCGCCCGGATCGTCGTCAGCTTCTGCCCGATCTCGTCCGTCATCGCCGCCCCCCGCATCTCCAGAACCCGCGCCGGGTCCCTCGCCCATCCGTGCGCCGCCCGTTCTTACGCTACAGTAGGGCATGCGTCGCTCCACCGCCCTTCTCCCGCTCCTCCTCGGGGGCGCCTGCCTCTCCGCCTGCACCGAGTACGGCATCGAGTCGAAGGAGGAGGAGCCCACCTTCGAGGACGACACTCCGGGCTTCCCCGACGCCGCCGTCAGCCCCACCACGGTCGACCTCGGCCTGCTCTGCGCCGGCACCACCGCCCCCGCCGAGGTCGTCGTGACGAACGGCGGCAACGCCGCGCTCAACGTGCGCGATCTCGAGCTCGTGGGGGAGGGGTGGGCGCTCGGCGACGTGACGGTCCCCGCCACCCTCCAACCCGGCGAGCAGCTCGTCGTCCCCCTCGTCGGCGGCCCCGGCGACGCCCTCCTCACCGTCCACACCGACGATCCCGACTCCCCCGAGCTCACCGTCTCCCTCTGGGCCGTCGCGGACGAGCCGCCGACCGTGTCCCTGCTCAACCCGCCCGACGGCGACGTGCTCCCCGGCGACACCGTCGCCACCTTCGCGGGCGTGGTCTCCGACGACGCCGATCCCGCCGAGCTCCTCGCCCTCTCCTGGGACTCCGACGTCGACGGCGTCTTCGGCACCGACCCCGCCGCCACCACCGGCGAGGCCTTCGCCAGCTGGGACCCGACCGCGCACAGCTCGGGCTCGCACCGGATCACGCTCACCGCGACCGACGCCTGCGGCCAGGCCGTGTCCGACACGGTGACCCTCTGCCAGGACGAGGGGTACTCCGCCGACAACCTCGACCTCTCGACCTGGCACTTCGAGGGCAGCTCCCGCTGGGACAGCACGAACGAGTGGGTCGAGCTCACTACGCCCTCCCAGAACCAGAGCGGCACCGCTTTTCAGACCGGCAGCACGGTCTCCGCGGACAACGTCTCGATCGACTTCCGCTTCTACGTGAGCGGCGGCGACGGCGCGGACGGCATGTCGGTGACCGCCCTCGACACCTCGCGCATGACGAGCTTCGTCGGGCTGTCCGGCGGCGGCCTCGGCTACGCGGGCCTGCCCGGCTGGAGCATCGAGGTCGACACCTGGTACAACGCCGAGTATGGCGACCCCACCGAGGCGGACCACGTCTCCATCCACTTCGACGGCGAGCCCTTCGGCCCCGCGGTGTGGGCGGCGCTCCCCGAGATGGAGGACGGCGCCTGGCACGACATGTCCATCACCGTGCTCGCGCCGCACGTCATCGTGAAGGTGGACGGCGTCGTCTACGTCGACACCGACCTCGACGGTTTCACGGCGTTCCCCGCCTACGTCGGCTTCACCGCCGCGACCGGGAGCGTGACCAACTACCACCTCATCGACGCGCTCACGGTCACCCGGTACGTCTGCGAAGAGGGGTAGAGCCCCGTCGCGCCTACTTGGCGGCGGCGCTCGCCTCGGCGGGGCGCGGCCACATGACGCCAGCGTCGAGCCACGGGCCCGGATCCTCGAGGATCTCGACGAGCTTGTCGATGCCGAAGCGGGCGTTCAGGCCGTCCTCGATGCGCTCCTCGTAGGTGAAGCGCAGGTGGAGCTGCGGCCGCACGACCGGCTGGCCGTCGCGCACGACCACGCGGTCCTCGAGCTTGCCGATCATGATGAACAGCGGGCAGTTGCCGTACTCGAAGAGGTGGTGGTACCCCGCGCCCATCCCGAGCGAGCCGAGGTTCGCGATGAAGATGCTGGTGAAGAGGGGGTCCCCGTCGATGTGGGAGCGCGGGAGGAGGTTGTACTCGTCCGCCGTCCGGAGCGCCCACGCGCCGAAGCGCAGGATCGGGCGGGGGAAGAGGTTGAAGAGGTCGATCTCCTTGTCGGTGCGCGTCTTCTTGCCGCTGCGCTCCTGGACGATGTCGCCGTTCATGCGCCGGACGAGGTCAGTGAAGACCTCGCCGTCGGGCATGTGCAGCTTGACCGTGGAGATCTGGGCCTCGCGGTCCATCCGCGCGCGCTTCATCGAGAAGGAGAGCCAGCGCGCGTTGCGCTGGTAGAGGCGGCGACCGACCACGAAGCGGTTCATCTTCGGGGTCGAGGCGAGCGCGATGCTCGCGGCGGCGACCGTGAGGTGCGTCATGTTCACGCCGGTCTTCGCGGCCTTGTGGGCGTCGAGCCAGGCGTTGAGCTTCTCGCCGTCGGCGTAGGCGTCGAAGTAGACGACGGCGTCGGTGCGGGTCGGCAGGAGGTACAGGAGGATCCTGCGGAACGGGTGGATCCGGAGCAGGTCGCCGTCGGGGCGGCTGGTCTTGAACTCCGCGAGGAGCCAGAGCGCGAGGGGGACGAGGAGCCAGAGTGCGGACATGGGGGCGCTGCTAACCGATGGTCCGCGCGGGCCGTGTACGCGGAGCGCAAGTCCGGAGAATGCGCATGACGAAGGCCGGGGCTCGTGCGGACGCCGAGGACGCGCGCGCCACGGGGAGGGGCGCTCGGCGTATGCTGATGCGCATGTCCGACTCGCTCATCGGGACCGTCGTCGCCGCGCGCTACCGCGTGGAGGAGCGCGTGGCGGGCGGCGCGAGCGCGTGGGTGTACCGCGCGATCGACCTACCCACCGGCGCGATGCGCGCGCTCAAGGTGCTGACCGAGGCGGCGTCCCCGGAGCTCCAGGCGCGCTTCGCCGACGAGATGGAGCTGCTGCGGCGCCTGCGCCACCCGTACATCGTGCAGGTCCACGCCGTCGGCGTCATCGACGACCTCCCCTACATGGTGATGGACTTCGTCGAGGGCGGCAGCGTGCTCGCCCTGCGCAACGAGGACGGTCCGCTCCTGCTCGAGGACGCCGCCTCGCTCGGCGTCCAGGTCCTCTCGGCGCTCGCCGAGGCGCACGCCAACGGCATCGTGCACCGCGACGTGAAGCCCGGGAACGTGCTCGTGGACGACGCCGGGAACGCCCGCCTCTGCGACTTCGGCGTCGCCCGCTACCACGCGGACGCCCGCACGCGCCTCACCGCCACGGGCAGCAGCCTCGGGACCCTCCTCTACATGGCGCCCGAGCAGCGCGTCGACGCGCACCGCGCCGACCTCACCTCCGACCTCTACAGCGTCGGCACGCTCCTGTACCGGCTCCTCTCGGACGCCACCCCGGTCGACCTCTTCACCGCCGGTCGCGACGATCCGCGCTGGGAGGCGCTGCCCGAGGCCGCGCGCGACGTGGTGTTCCGCGCCACCCGCGCCACGCCCGAGGAGCGCTGGCCCAACGCCCGCGCGATGGCAGAGGCCCTCCTCTACGCCCTCCCCACCGAGAGTTGCACGGCCCTCCTCGCGTCTCCCGGGGGCGACCCCGCCGCCTTCCGGCCCCCCGCCGCGGCCGTGCGCCCCCAGACCGGGTCCTCCCCCGCGGATCGGCCCCCCGACGGCCTGCCTGAGGACGCCGGCTCCACGTCGGTGGCGGCGTGGGCGGCGGTGGTGTTCGGCGCAGCGTTCGCGGCCGGCTTCGTGGCGTGGGTGTCCGGGTAGCGGGGGCCGCGGGCCGCGCCGCGATTGCGGAAGCGCCGCGCCGCGGTACCATTCCCCGATGCGCACCCGCCCCTTCGACGCCCGCTCCGCCGTGCCGCTCCTCGTCGAGCCCGACGGGGACCCCTCGGTCGACGCCCTCGTGGCCTGGCTCCGCGCCGACCCCGCCGCCACCCAGGCCCTGCTCACGAAGCACGGCGCCTTCCTCTTCCGCGGCTTCGCGGTGGACGGGCCGGACGCCTTCGAGCGGGTCGCGCGCGCGGTCGACGCCGACTTACAGAACAACTACCTGGGCACGTCCCCGCGCGACGCCATCACGCCCTACGTGTTCACCGCGAGCGAGCTGCCGGGGCACTACCCCATCCCGCAGCACCCGGAGATGACCTTCCTGCCAGAGCCGCCGCGCCGGCTCTTCTTCTGCGCCCTCCGCCCCAACGACGGCCCCGGTGGCGAGACCCCCCTCGCCGACTTCCGTGCGGTCTACCGGGATCTCGACCCCGACGTGCGCGCCCGGTGGGAGGCGCGCGGCGTGCGCATCGTGCGCAACTACGGCGGCCCCGAGGGCCAGGGCACGCGCGATCCCCGCCAGCTCAAGCGGTGGGACCAGATGTTCGGCACGACCGACCGCGCGGAGATCGAGCGCATCTGTGTCACCCACGCCTTCACCCCGACCTGGCGGGACGACGGCCGCCTGCGCCTCGTGAGCACCCAGCCCGCCGCCCAGCCCCACCCGGTCACCGGCGAGATGGTGTGGTTCAACCACGCGCACGTCTTCCACGGCTCCGTCGCGCCCGGGGAGTACAAGCGCATCGCGACGCGGCTCGGCGCGTGGCCCTGGCGCGGGTGGCAGCTCGCCGCGACGGCGCTCGCGTTCTGGCAGGGGCTCGGCCGCGATCCCGAGGACGGCGCCATGCACGTCACCTTCGCGGACGGCGGGGCCATCCCCGAGGCCGACTTCGAGGCCGTGCGCGACGCCATCTGGAAGAACATGGTGTTCCCGCGCTGGGAGCGCGGCGACGTGACCGCGATCGACAACCGCTCGGTCTCCCACGGGCGCATGCCCTACTCGGGGGAGCGGCTGGTGGCGGTGTGTTGGGCGTAGGGCTCGCGCCGGCTACGGACACCCGTCCAACCCGGCGGTCCACGCCTCGACCACGCCGACACCCTCCGTGTCCACCTGCGCCGAGCCCACCGCCGGCATCCGCGTCGCGTCCAGCGCGTGCATCCGCAACGCGATGATCGACGTGGAGGGGCTCCCGGGGTCGAGGAGTCGCGCGCCGTCCACCCCGAGATCGCCCTCCTGGGGCTCCTGGCCGCAGATCGCCATGTCGGCCAGGGGTACGCCTACCCGCAGGTCCGCCGGGCCCTGGCCGGTGCCCTCGGGGCGGTGGCAGGACGCGCAGTTGGCGTGCAGGTAGGACCGCGCGCGCGCCTCGTCCGAGGCCGACGTGTCCGCGGGGGAGGGGAGGGGCGCGATCCCCGTCGGGAGCGGATCGGTGAATAGGCCCATGATTTCCCAGCGCCGGAGCTGATCGCTGTCGTCCCCCTCGCGATCGACCTGCGCCATCTCCAGCCCGAGCGAACGCCCCGCGGCGCCGGTGTGGCATTGGAGGCACTCGGCGCGGCTGGGGTAGATCCAGGTCTGCCCGCCGACCTCACGCGCGTCGCCCGTCGTGAGCAGCGTCGCGCTCGCACCCTCTCCCGCGTAGGTGTAGCCGCCCCACTCGCCGTCCTCGTGGCGCACGAAGAGGCGCGTCTCGACGGTCTCGCCCGCGAGCGCGAAGCGCTTGGCGAGCACGGTGCCGATGGGGAAGGTGAAGTCGCCGTCCGCTTCGACATCGATGGTGGCGCCGTCCGGGAGCGCGAACCAACGCGACTTGGTCGCGCCGTCCGACCAGAGCGGGGAGTTGACCTCGTAGGGGAGGAGCGCATCGAGCGGGGCGCCGTCGGCGTCGAAGCAGCCGGTCTCGGCGAGGGTCTGCGGGAAGGGCGCGGGCTCGGGAGCGGCGTCCGGCACGAGGCGGTGGACGCGGCCGCGTTGGTAGTCGACGACGTAGAGCTCGCCGTCGAGGTCCTCGGCGAAGGTCGAGATGTAGAAGCCGGCCTCGACCACCACCGTGGCGTCCGGCTCGCCGGTGACGGGGTCCCACTGGAGCGCCCACATCGTGCCGGTCACATAGTCGGCGTAGAAGTAGGAGGACTGCAGGCCCGGCATCGCGCCGCCGCGGTACACGAAGCCGCCGGTGATCGATTGGCCGAGGCGGTGCGAGTACTCGACCACGGGGTCGATCAGGCTCCCATCGTCACACGGATCCTCGGCGTAACACCTGGTCCCCTCCTTCGTGTTCCACCCGTAGTTCCCACCGAGCTCCACGCGATCGACCTCCTCCAGCGCGTCCTGCCCCACGTCTCCCACCCAGAGGTTCCCCGCGGCGTCGAAGCTGAAACGCCACGGGTTCCGCAGGCCCCACGCGAAGATCTCCGGGGCGCCGCCGCCGTCCGCGAAGGGGTTGTCCGCGGGGATGGCGTACGGGTCGCCGCCGTCCACGTCGATGCGGAGGATCTTCCCGAGGAGGACGCTCGTGTCCTGGCCGTTCCCTTCGGGGTCTCCAGCCGAGCCGCCGTCGCCGAAGCCCAGGTAGAGGTGCCCGTCCGGCCCGAAGGCGATGCTGCCGCCGTTGTGGTTGGAGTAGGGCTGCCGGATGGCGAGGAGCACCTCCTCCGTGTCGGGATCGAGGGTGAGGCCGCCGTCCGTCGACCGGAAGCGGGAGACGTGGGAGGTGAGCGGGGAGGGGGCGACGTAGGAGACGAACACCTCGCCGTTGGTGGCGAAGTCGGGGTGGAACGCCATCCCCAGGAGCCCGGTCTCGCTGAAGCCGGTCTCGACGCGGTCTTCGATGTCAAGGAACGTGCTCGTCGTCGCCACGTCGCTGACGTTGTCGAAGGCCTTCACGACGCCGCCCTGCTCGACCATGAACCACCGGCTGTCGTCCCCCGGGGCCTGGAGGAGGCTGATGGGCTGGGAGAACGAGACGCCCGAGAACACCCGCTCGATCGCGACGTCGCCCCCCGTCGCGGGGCGATCCGGCGCGAGGCACGTCGTATTGATCGGGCGGACGGGCACCTCGCCGGTGTCGAGATCGATCTTCCCGTCGGGGGCGCACGCGAGGGCGAGGAGGGCGAGCGGGTGGAAGCGCATACGCGACGGTAGCACGGCGGATCGGCGCAGGGCGTGGGGTGGGATACCGGTCCCGCCAGCAAACCGGAGCCCTCCGTGCACGACCTCGACGCCACCCGGCGCAGCTGGAACGCCGCCACGCGGAACCACAACGCCCACAAGGGCGACCAGGCCGCGTTCTTCCGCGGCGGCGGCGACGTGCTCTTCCCGGAGGAGCTCGAGCTCCTCGGCGATCTCCGCGGCCTCTCGCTCGCCCACCTCCAGTGCAACGCCGGCCAGGACTCCCTCGGCCTCGCCCGCCGCGGCGCGGACGTGACCGGCGTGGACCTCTCCGACGAGGCGATCCGCTTCGCCCGGGCCCTCTCGGCGGACGCCGGCATCCCCGCCACGTTCGTCGAGGCCGACGTCGTGAGCTGGCTCCACACGACGGCCGCCCGCTTCGACCGCGTCTTCTCCAGCTACGGCGCCGTCGGCTGGCTCCCCGACCTCGCCGCGTGGGCCGCCGGCATCGCGCGGGTGCTCCGCCCGGGCGGGCGCTTCGTCTACGTCGAGTTCCACCCCCTCGTGTGGAGCTTCGACGCCGAGCTCCGCCTCGCGCGGGACGACTACTTCGCCACCGCCCCCTTCACCGACCCCGTCGGGGACTACGTCGCCGAGTCCGGCGCCGCGCTCGGGGTCGTGGCGGCTGGGGCGGTCGAGGCCAACACCGTGCCCGCGCAGAGCTGGCAGTACGGCGTCGGGGACATCGTGACCGCGCTGGCGTCCGCCGGGCTGCGGATCGAGGTGCTCCGCGAGTATCCCCACGCCAATGGCTGTCGCGTCATCGACGGGCTTGTGCCGGGCGAGGGGCGGCGTTGGGTGTGGCCGGAGGGTGTGGCGCGCGTGCCGCTGATGTTCGGGGTGGTGGCCGGGCGGTAGGGGTGGGACCCACACGGTTACATCCCCCCCATGAAGTCCCTCTCCGCCCTGTCCGGCCTCTTCGGCGCCACGCTGAAGATCCAGCCCACGTCCGTCGCGACCGAGGCCGCGTTCCGCGAGGTGGTGCTCGGCAGCCCGATCCCCGTCATCGTCAACGTGTGGAGCAGCACCTGCGCGCCGTGCAAACAGCAGGCGCCGATCCTCGTGGATCTCGCGACCACCCGCCAGGGCAAGATCCGCGTGGTCGAGATCGCCACCACGGCCGAGCCCGCGCTCCTCGCCGAGCTCGGCATCCAGGCCACCCCGACCACCCTCATCTACGACAAGGGCGCCGAGGTCGGCCGCGTCACTGGGTTCCGGCCGAAGAGCTGGTTCGACGAGATGATCAAGGTCGAGCTGACGCGCTGATCGAAGCCCCCGGAGCGCCCGCCCCGGGCCCGTCAGAAGCTGATCTGCGCCCCGATCCCCACGTCCACCAACGGCGGCTTGACCGAGATGGCGTCCTCCGTCAGGCCGGCGATGGGCGGCACGTCCAGGCCGAAGCGGAGCTCGCCCACGTCGCCGTAGTGCGCGCCGACGTAGGCGTTGATCGAGAGGAAGGTCAGCGCGCGCACGCTGTAGTCCACCCGCGACGTGAAGCTTTTGTCGGAGAGGTTGGCGATCGTCGACGCGGTGAAGGTGTGGTCGTCCCAGGTGCCGGGCCCGGGCAGGTACACGTAGGCGCCGGCGTAGTGACGGCCCAGGTAGAACGGGGTGTACGCGTCGTTGAAGACCAGCCACGGGTAGAGCGAGGCGTCGTCGTAGCCGGAGTCGTTGTAGAAGTACTCCGCGCCGATGGTGACGCTGTCCTCGTCGTTGTAGCGGATGGGGAACTCGACGCCGGCCACCACCTGCGGGATCCAGTCGTCCTCGCGCGTGTAGCTGTCGGGGGTCTCGATGGTGAGGAAGCTGGCGGCGCCGTCCTCGTCGAGGGGGCCCCAGTCGAAGGTGCCCTCGTAGAAGGTGGTCTTCAGGCCGTGGGTGATGGCGGCCTCGGCCTTCAGGTCGAAGATCCACACCGCGGTCGACACCTGCGCGCCGAGCTTGACCGGGCGGTCCTTGCCGACCGCGCCCGAGAGCGCGATCTCGGTCGTGCCGACCACCTGCTCCAGCCGCCACGCCGCGCCCACCTCGTCGATCGCGGTGGCGCCCTCGATGTCGGCGAAGGCGTAGAGGTTGGTCCCCGTCTTCTCGAAGGGGATGTGCACCTTGACGAGGCCGACGCCCGTGCGCTCGTCGAAGAACGCGAGCGGGTCGAGCCGCGCGGGCTGGAGGAAGTCCGTCGGGTTCCAGAAGCGCCCGGCGCCCCACTTCACGCGCTGGCGGCCGACGGTGAGGAACACCTTGCGGCCCACGTCGAAGTTGACCCACATCTGGTCGAGCAGGACCTTGGTGGGCTCGACCTCGTTGCCGAACGAGTCGAGATCCCCGGCCTGCACCGAGAGGTTCTGCGAGAGGCGGCCCTGGACGTAGCCGCGCACGCGGTCGTTCGGCCGCGCGTCCACGAAGAGGTCGAGGAAGTCGGGGCTGGAGAGCGTCACGTCCGCGGGCTCGGCCTCCTCCGGCACCGCGGCGTTGAGCCGCAGGTAGAGGCGGCCGCCGATGGTCACGCGCTGGTCCAGCGCCGCGAGGGTGTCGAAGATGCCGCCGGAGCGCGACACGTCCCCGCCGGAGAGCAGGTCGGTGTCGCGGTTCCCGGTGTCGGGGGCGGCGTCGGGGGCGGCGTCGGCGGGGGGCGCCGCGGGCAGGCTCGGGCCGCCGAACATGGCGTCGTCGCGGTTCTCGGGCGCGGGCTCCTCCGCCTGCGCCCAACCCGAGAGGGCAAGGACGAGGGGGATCATCGGCTCTTGCTCTCGAGCCAGGCCTTCGTGAAGATGCTGTCGTCGAGGCTGTTGAGGTCGACGCTCTGCATCACGATGGTCGTGCTGTTGCCCTTCTCCACCTCGTCGAAGATGCGGATCTCCTTCGGGGTGTAGACCTCGGCCTTCTTCGAGGGGGAGAACTGCTTCATCCACTCGGGGTAGTACGTCGTGCGCATGAGGCGCCCCGAGAGGGCGAAGTCCTGGCGCTTGAGCGTGTTGCCGGTGGCCTTGTCGAGCCACAGCTCGACCACCGGGTACGACACGTCGAAGCCGGCGTTCGCCGTCAGCTTCAGGTGGTTGACGGTGTACTTGCCGAGGGCCTCCTCCGCGACGAAGGCGGGCGCGTACTCCTCGGCGAGGCGCGACTCGTCGAAGTCGGCGCGCTGGGAGTCGGTGCCGCCGATGCGCTCGCGCTCGGTGCGGCGCTCCCACCGGCCCACGGAGGGGTCGTACATGAACAGGTTCTTGTCCACGCGCAGGTAGCCCTTGCCTGCCTCGGCCTGGGGCTTCAGGAACATGATGACGAGCTTGTCGGTCTCGTCGCGGCGGTAGATGACCGCCTGATAGACGAGGTCGGACTTGTCCTTCTCCTTCTGCTCGATGTAGACGAGGGACTTGTAGTCGCCGCTGTTGCGCTGCCGGTCGTCGACCGTCTGGAGCATCTTGACGAGCTCCCCGGCGGCGGGGGCGGCGTGCGCGACGGGGGCGAGGGGGAGCGTCGCGAGCGTGCCCGCGGTGCCGACGGCAAACCACGCGAGGAGGGCGAGCTTGGAGGGGGTCTTCATGGGGTCACACGTCCTTGGGAGTGGATGCGGGAGCGGTCATTCGGTGTGCGTGAGCGCCTTGACGGGCTGCAGGCGGGAGGCGCGGATGGCCGGCCAGAGGGCCGATAGCCCCGTGAACGCCGTCAGGAACACGACGGCTGTGAGCAAAGAGTTGAGCTGTACCGAGAGGTTCAGCTCGTTCGAGAGCAGGATGGTCCGCACGGCGTCCGAGGGGACGGGGATGCGAGCGGCGTCCACCCCGAGGGCGATGGCCGCGCCGAGCGTCGCACCGGCGGTCGTGGCGCCGAGGCCGAGGAACAGCGCCTCGAGCAGGAACAGCACCAACACGCGGGTCTGCGTCATGCCGATTGCCCGCATGGTGCCGATCTCGCGGGTGCGCTCCCGCACGGCGTTCCACATCGCGTTCATGATGCCGACCGCGATGATGACGACGAGGATGAGCGTGAGCGACCACGTCACCGTGTCGAAGGCGGTGAGCACCCAGGTGAGGAACGACACCTCGTCCTGCCACCAGGTGACATCCAGCTTCTGGCCGGTCCAATCCTCGCCCTGCACGGCCTCGAACTTGAAGAAGAACGGGTTGGATTCGTGGTCGCGCAGCAAGAAGCCGGCGTCGATCAGCGCGCCGCGCACGATGACCGAGGTCTCCTCGGACTTCTCGATGTCTTTGAGGTAGACCCACAGGGCGCCCGTCGTGTCGTCGTTGAGCTGGTAGAGGTTGAGCACGAGCGACTTGGGGACGAACACCGAGAAGGAGCTCAACAGTCCGAGGTCCCGCGCGACGGCCACGACCGTGGCGTCCGCCGTGTTGGACGCGCCGCTCATCGTCTCGGTCTTGATGGTGACGACATCGCCGACGCCCACCCCGAGCTTCTTGGCCTGCCCCGCGAACAACACGATGGTGTCGTCCTCGGAGAGCCGGCGAGGGTCACCGAGCACCTGCTCGCTGCCGCCGTCCTTGTACTCCTTCTCTTCCGCGAGGATCAACCGGTCGAAGAAGCGGCTCTCCTCCGCGGCGACCAGGCCCGTGAGGCCGCTCTGGACGGAGCCGGTCTCGCTCACGACCTTGCCCCAGCCGCGGTGGCGCTCGACGACATAGTCGAGGCCGGGCGTGCTCTTCTCGACGACCTCGCGCACCTTCGCTACGCCGGTGACGATGGGGAACGCGGTGCCGGTCGTGGGCTTCCAGAACCCGGCGACGTTGACGTGGCCCGCCGACATGGTCGTGGCGGACGTGACGAGGTTCTCGTTGATGCCCCGCGAGAGCGACAGGAGCAGCACGAGGAAGGTGGTGACCAGCCCGATGGCGAGGCCCAGCAGGAGGGTGCGGCGCGGCGACTGCATCAGGTTGCGCAGCGCGATCGAGAGGAGGACGCCCATGGTTTACTCCTTGGCCTGCATGGCGACGACCGGCGGGACACGCGCGGCGAGCACCGAGGGGTACAACGTGGAGAGCGCGCTGATCGCGAGGATGCTCCCCATCCCGAACAGCAGGTTGCTGGCGGTGAAGACCGGGTACAGGCGCGGCCCGGCGAAGAGCAGCACCAGGGCGTCGGCCACGGCGGGCACGCCCACGTGGTTCAGCCAGGTGATGAAGAGCGCGCCCGCGGCGGCCCCGAGCCCGCCGGCGATGGCGCCGAGGAGCATCGTCTCGACGAGGAAGAGCACGATGACGAAGGGCCGCTGCGCGCCGATCGCCCGCATCGTGCCGATCTCCGTGGTGCGCTCCATCGTCGCCATGACCATCGTGTTGTTGATGATGACCAACGCGACGAGGAAGATGATGAAGATGGCCGCGTAGAGCACCACCTGGAGCACCATCACGATCTGCCCGACGATGCCGGACGAGGACTGCCAGTCGACCGCCTGGACCTTGAGGCCCTTCGCGGCCGCGGCGGCCTCGATGGTCTCGATCATGGCGGGCACGTCGTCCGGATTGTCGAGGATGACCGCCGCGGTGAGCGCGAGGCCGTCCTCCATCTGGGCGGTCGTGTAGCGGGTCGTGTCGAGGGCGCCCGCAGAGCCGGCCGCGCCGAGCTTGACGCCGGCGAACTCGTCGAAGCCCGCGCCGGTGGTGGTGGTGGTCTCCGTCTCGAGGGAGCCGCCGCCGCCGCCGAAGAGGTCGTCTTCCACGCTGTCGCGGGTGACGGCCTTCGCGCCGGACGCGGCCTTGATCTCGGCGAGCTCGCCGAGCTGGTCGTCCGTCATCTTCCCGTAGAGGGAGCGGAACGTCATCATGTCGACGAGGTTGTTGGCCCCGGCGAGGTCGGACGTTTCGAGGCCGGAGAACTCGAAGCTGCCGTACACCTTCACGTTGACCGCGCGGATGTAGCCGCTCTTGGTGAAGGAGCGGAGGGTGATCTCCTCGCCGACGGGGAGCTCGTACAGCCGGATCTTGGGCGCGATCTCCGCGTAGAACCAGGCGTAGCGGTCGGCGAAGTTCGTGTCGTCCATCGTCAGGAAGGACTGGAGGAGCGTCGCGAGGTCGCCGTCGGTGCCGAGCTTGGCGCGCAGCTTCTCGGTCACGACGGTGGCGTCGACCGGGGAGAGCTGGAACGCGATCCGCTGGTACTGGGTGGCGGTGCGGGCGACCAGCTCGGAGAGCGTCTTGTCCTCCGCGATGGTCTTGCCCTGGTCGAGCTGCTTCTTGACCTTGTCGAGCTCGCGGGCGACGTAGTTCTTCGCCTGCTTCTCGTAGAAGGCCTTCGAGAGGAGGATGCCGCGTTGGCCCTCGGGGACCATCTCGCCCTCGACGAGGCGGAAGCGGTCGAAGCTCTTCGGGAAGGTGTCGAGGTTGGTCCCGATGTTGCGCAGGTACAACATGCGGCCGTCCGCCGCGACGGGGGCGACCTTGTTGTCCAACCAATCGAGGGTGCCGGAGGGGTCGGCCACGAGCTCGTCGTAGAAGCCGGGGGCGAGCACGCGGTCGAGGGAGGCGAGGTTGTCCTCCACCTTCTCGGGGTCGGAGGAGGCGGTCGCGGCGAGCGCCACGTCCTTGCGCATGCGGCCGACGATCTGGCCGAGCTGCTCGAAGCGCATCTTCGTGCCCTCGGCGTCCGCGGCCTGGGTCGAGACGCGGAGGTCGTTCAGGACGCGGTCGATCTCGGTGCCGCCGAACACGGTGGCGGTGGCGATGCCCATGGGGACGACGGCCTTGATGCCGTCGATGCCGAGGAGGAGCTCGCGCAGCGGCGCGAACGCGTCGATCTCCCCGATGTCGGAGGCGCCCATCGCCATGCTGCCGAACAGGGCAAGCTCGTCCTCGGCCTCGGACGAGTAGACCTGGATGTTGCCCGACAAGCTGGAGGTGATGCTCTTCTCCATCGAGGCGCGGATGCTGTCCAGCATCGCGGTGCCGCTCACGACGAGGAACACGCCGAAGAACATGATGGCGCCGACCACGCCGGACTTGACGCGGTGCACCACGAGGTTGCGGAGCGCCATCCGCAGGAGGACGCCGAGCGCGGCGCTCATGCGTGCACCCCGCCCCCGTTCTCGATGACGCCGCTGGCGCGCGCCTCGGAGAGCCCGGCGGCCTCGAGCATGCCGTCGAGGATGCGGACGATGCGATCCGCGCGCTTCATGACCTTGTCGTCGTGCGTCGAGAAGATGAACGTCGTCTTGTCGGCGTGGTTGATGTCCCGCATCAGGTCGATGATCTGCGTGCCGGTGACGGAGTCGAGGTTGGCCGTCGGCTCGTCGGCGAGCACGATGGCGGGGCGCGTGACGAGCGCGCGGGCGATCGCGACGCGCTGGCGTTGGCCGCCGGACAGCTCGTTGGGGCGCTGCGACGCGAACTGGCGCAGGCCCACCTTGTCGACCACGTCGTCCACGCGGGCGGCGCGCTGGGCCTTCGTCATCCCGCCCTGGAGGAGGAGGGGGAACTCGACGTTCTGCTTGATGTCGAGCACGTTGATGAGGTTGAAGCTTTGGAAGATGAAGCCGATGCTGTTCAGGCGCAGGGCCGTGAGCTGCTTGTCGGTGAGCTTGCCGGTGGACTTGCCGTCCACCGTGACCTCGCCGGCGGTGGCGACGTCGATGCAGCCGATGAGGTTGAGCAACGTCGTTTTTCCGCTGCCCGAGGGCCCGGCGATGACGGTGAACTCGCCCTTCTCGATGGTGAGGTTGACGCGCTGGAGCGCGTGGACCGTGACCTTGCCGAGCGGGTAGTCCTTCACGACGTCGGTGAGGCGGACGATGCCAGGTGATGCGGTGCTCAAGACGACCCTCCGGTCTTCAATTGTTCGATGACGTTCTCGAAGGCGTCCGCCAGCTTGGCCCGCGTCGCGGGGTCTACCAGGCCGAACGCCACTTGGAATTCGTGCGCCCGCTGCACCGCCATCTCGTCCAGCATCTGGAGCGCGGCGGGGGTGATCTCGAGCTGCTTCTGCCGGCGATCCTCGAGGTTCTCCCGGCGGGTGACCCACCCCTTCTCGACCAGCTTCTCCACGAGGTGGCTCGTGGCGCTGGCGGAGAGCCGGAGGTCATCCATGAGGCGCAACGTCGAGATCGGCCCTTCGTACCGGATCACGTGCAGCGCCACCATCTGGGGGAGGGTGAGCTGGTGCGTGTTCATCATCTCGAGCGTGCCGGCGCCGGCGGCCTTGTTGATCAGCCCCATGAGCTGATGCAACAGGCCTTCCAGGCGGCGGATGGTCGGATCGTGCGGAGTCGTGGTCACGGCGGCCTGGGCTGGGGGGCGAACTATTCGATACGCAGAATAGTTCGATGCGTGGAACTAAACGCGATCCCGAGCCCAGGCAAGCGCCATTTTCGTGAAGAAGCGTGAAGACGGTGCAACGACGAGGGCGTCGCCGCCGACAGCCTCAGCGAACGTCCGCCTCGGTGTAGGCGCCGGCCTCGACCCCCGGGCCCGACTGCTTGAGCGTGGCGTCGAAGAACACCGTGCTGTAATGCCGGACGATCGGCGCGGACGTCTCGAGCGGGAGGTAGCTCGTCTCGCCGCAGGCGTCGGCCGAGGGGGTGAAGCCCGGGCAGCCGTCCGTCGCGAGCTGAAGCAGCAGGCCGAAGACGGTGCTGTTCAGGTCCTCGCGGTCAGCGAGCCAAAGGTTGGCGTTCCCGGCGAGGTCGAGCTCGCACAGGTTGGAGAAGGCGAGGTGTCCGGCCCCGAGCACGCGCACGAGGTGGCCGTCCAGCAGCGACTCGGCGGCGGGGATGGCCTCCGTGTCGAGCGAGAAGCTGTCGCAGGTGCCGCCCATCAGCAGCGTCGGCACGTTCCGGTCGGGCGCGCCGGAGCCGGCCATCGGGAGGAGCGCGGAGAAGCGCGCGTTGTCGTCGCCCACGGCGATGGTGGTGCCGGCGCCCGCCGAGTGCCCCGAGAGGCCCACATGCGCGGTGTCGATGGCCCCGGCGAAGAAGCCGTCCTCCGCGGCGCCGTCGAGCCATTCGAGCATGGCGCCCACGTCGTCTTCGGCGGGGTCCTCGCCCGTCATCCCGCCGAGCTCGCAGCCGTCGAGCGGGGGCGAGAACATGCACGGCAGCAGGTCACCCATCATGCGCCCGGGGTGGTCCGCCGCGACCACCACGTACCCGCGCGACGCGAGGTGCCGCGTGTAGTCGTACGACTGCAGGCGCACCCCGCCGAGGCCGTGCGAGAAGAAGATCACGGGGTAGGGGGACTCGGGCACGCGGAGGGGCGCGTCCCGATACGCGCCCGTGTCGAGCGCGGGGAACGACACATCCCCCACGGCGGCCAGGAACACATCGGGGAGGAACGCGTCGAAGTCGGCGATCTCCGTCGCCCCGCTCGTCGTGTCGCTGGCGGGGTACCAG
>CAJBVW010000077.1 GCA_903959175.1 uncultured Pseudomonadota bacterium | reverse complement strand
CGCCGCCACCGCCCCCGCCGTCGTCGCGCTCGGCGCCCTCGCCGGCGCCACGCTGGCGGTCGCGTTCGGCGCGGACGAACCCGGCGCGCGGCTCTACCTCGGCCTCGCGGGCGCGCTCGCGGGCGGGATGGTGTGGGTGATCGCGCACGCCGCGGGGGTCCGGCTCTACAACCCCGTGGCCCTCGCGCTCGCCCTCGCGCTCCTCGGCTGCGTGGAGATGGCGGTGCGCTTCACGAACGCCGAGCGGTACTGGACGGAGCCCCTCGACGGCAACGGCGCCGGCTCCCGACGCACGATGCTCACGACGTTCGAGGGCCTCTCCGGCGCCTCGGGCGCGGCGTACCCCACCTCCGGCTTCCCCCCGCGCGCCCACCCGCGCTCCGCGCCCATCCGGATCGTGTGCCTCGGCAGCTCCTCCACCGGCGGCGCCTTCCAGAACGACGACCTCGCCGACTTCTACCCCGCGCGGCTCGCCCAGCGCCTCGGCCCGGCCGTGGAGGTCGTCAACCAGGGGGTCGGCGGGTGGGCGTCCTTCCACGTCGAGAAGTTTGCCGCCACCTACCTGCCCGGGATGCAACCCGACGTCGTGACCGTCTACCTGGGCATGAACGAGGCCACCCCCGCCACGACCACGTACGCCGATCTCTACGCGCAGTGGGCGTCCGGGAACGGCGCGGCCACCCCCAACCCGCTCTACGGCCTCCGCCTGTTCAACGGCCTGCGCTTCGTCGTCCAGGCCGCGCGCGGCCCCTTCTCGGACGCCGCCGTCCCCCCCGCGGCCTTCGAGGCGAACCTCGAGGAGCTCACCGCGAGCGCGGCCGCGGTGGGGGCTCGGCTGCTCCTGCTCTCCGAGGCCATCCAGCCCTCGCCCGACGCCCGCGCCGCCTACTGGGAGCGCATGCGCGCCGTGGACGCGCGGCACGACGACGTCGCCTTCCTGGACACCGCGCAGACCCTCGCAGACGCAGGCGCGGGGCTCTTCCTTGACGCCAACCACCTCAGCTCCGAGGGGCACCGATTGCTCGCGGGCCTCCTCGCCGACGAGCTCCAGCGGCTCGACTGGCTCCAACCGAAGGCGGCGGCGCCGCGCTGAGCCTCCGCACGTCGCCCCCTCGCCCGCACGCGCGCCGAATCCGCGACCGCGACGAGCGGCCGGGGTAGATTCGTGCCGTGAGCAAACCTTCGCGCGAGACGTGGATCTGGGTCGGCGGCGCGCTGCTGGTCGTCGCGGCAGTCCTCGTTTGGCTGTGGTTCGACACGCCGCCGGAGAACCTGCTGCCCGCGCAATACCGCTACGGCGTGATGTGAGCGCCCACCCCGCGCGATGGCTGCTGGCGTGCCTGCTCGCGGCCTGCGCGCCCGCCGCCGGCCCCGCCGCAACCGGAGGCGCCCCCCCCAGCGGCCCCCCCGGCGGCCCCTCCCCTGGCGGGGCGCAGGGCTCCCTCGTCATCCCCGCGGACGAGCCCTCCTGGGCGCGGCTCCACGGCCTCCTCGACCACCCCGCCGGCTACGGCGAGGCCTCCTGGGACGACGTGCGCATGCGGGTCCTGGGGCACGTCGCCACCATCGGCCGCGACCGCGCCCGCGCCCGCGCCCAGCAGGGTGACCTCGCCGGCTGCGCCGCCGCCTACCGCGACACGGCCGCGCGCCTCGAGGCCATCCCCGCCGCGAGCAAGACCGGCGTGCCCATCCGCGCCGCCCTCCTCGCCGCCGCCACCCGCGACGCCGCCTTCTGCGACGCCCTCGCCCGCGGAGAGGCCCCCACCGACCCCGGCACCGGCATCGCAAGCCTGCGCGCGCGGTGGCACGCCCTCGCCCTCCGTGCCGGCCGCGGGGAGGACGTCCACGCGGACGCCGTCACCCTCGCCGCCGCCGCCCGCGCCGTGGTCCCGCCCAGCCTCGACCTCGACGGCTTCGCCGACTTCGAGGCTCGTCATCGCCTACGGGTGCTCCTCGTCGAGGCCTACGTCGACGCCATCGACCCCCTCCGCCCCGCCGAGCCCTGGGGCTACTGGGAGCCCGCCGAGGTCACCCGCGTCGCGGAGGCCATCGCCCGCGCGAGCGACGCGCTGGCACCCGGCGTGGCGGCCGCGCCCGAAGCGCTCGTCCCCCCCACCGTCCGCGTGCCCTTCACCGCGGAGGGCCTCGGCGCCCTCCCCACCGGAGACAGCCTGGTGGACGTGGTGGGCTTCCCCGGCCCGCGCGCCATCGGCTCGCTCGCGGTCCTCTCCCTCGAGGACCCCACCCACCGCGCGTGGCTGGACACGAGCGCGGCGCGGCTGGAGGCCCTGCCCGACGCGGAGGCCCGCGCCCTCCTCGAGGAGCTCGTCGCGAAGCTCGACGCCGAGCCCTACGGCAGCCGCTACTACAACGTGAAGCAGGCCCGGAACGCGGGCGTCCGCGCGCTCGCCAGCCGTGGGGCCTACCGCGAGGCGCGCACGCTGCTCGCGTCGAGCTGGCCGTTGCATGCCCAGGATTGGGCGTGCCCGGATCGCGCGGCGATCCTGCGCGCGATCGAGGGGCGCCTGCTGCTCGTGGAGCGCGATCCCGGCGCCGACGCCGCGCTCGACGCCGCCTTGTCGAGGCCGATCGGTTCCTGGAACACGTCGCGGCTCGCGATGCTACCGGCCCCCGCTTCCCGGGCCCCGGCGCCGGCCCCCCGGGCGGCCCCCCACCACGACGGTGACAGTTCGAGACGCATGTCGGTATACTCCTCGGCCGAGGAGACCGGCATGAAGAACATCATCACCCTGGCACTGTTTGGCAGTCTGATCGGATGTGGCGAGGACCCCTGCGCCGAAGGCCAGGGCCGCGCGAACGACGGCATCTGCTACCCGCTCGCGATGGACGACACCGGCGAGCCCGCGGACACGGACACCGACACCGACACCGACACCGACACCGACACCGATTCGGACACCGACACCGACACGGACACCGACACCGACACGGACACCGATACGGACACCGATACGGACACCGATACGGACACGGACACCGACACCGACACGGACACGGACATCGATACGGACACCGGCCTCGATCCGGACACCGACACGTCCCCCTCGACCCCCGTGGCGATCGACGGCACGGTGAAGCTCGCGACGCTCCCCGGCGCGAAGTCGCGCTGCCGCCTCGTCGCGTGGAGCGGCACGACCCCGGGCACCGACACCATCTACGGTGGCTCCGACATCACCTGCCCGACCGAGGCCAACGTCGCGACCGCGTTCAGCACGACGCTGGACACGAGCGGTGGCACCTCGCTCTACCTGCAGATCGCCGTGAACGACCCGGCCGTGAGCACCATCGTCGAGGCCTGGGCCGAGTCCAACCCGTACACCGTCGTCGCCGACGCGGTGACCGGCGTGGTCGTCGACTTCACCTCTCCGTAGTCCGCCCGGGGCGCGCGGCTCACCGCGGCGCGCCCCCACCCGGCGGCCCACTCGGCCTGCCGTTCGGCCCCCCGCTCCGCGCTCCACCCGGCCCGCCGTTCGGCGGCGGGGGACGCTGCGGCATCGCCTCGATGCGGATGCGCACGCCCGTCACGGCGGCGGAGGCGTCGATGGGGTTGCCCTCGGCCTCGCCACCCCCGCCAGACGTCGCGGCGGGCGCGTAGCCGTCCGTGGGTTGGGGCGTTCCGGCGTCCAGGGCGGCCATCACCAGATACCGCTCTCCGCGGGGAACCTCGAGGGTGAAGCTCTGGCTCAGCTCGCCGGACGGGACCAGGCTGAGCTCGGCGGCGGGCGAGCGGCCGGGCGCGAGCCGGCCGGTCGCGGGGTCGACATCGGCCGCGGAGAACGCGGTCACGAAGAGCGCCTTGCCGACCAGCGGCGTGTCGCGCACGATGGTGCCCGACAGCGTCACGACCTCGATGGCAGCGACGGGATCGGGGGTACCGACGGTGTGCGAGCGGGCGCAGCGGTAGCCCGCGGCGCTGCCCTGGAGCGTGGACGTGAACCGGTTGGCCACGCGCATGTTTGTCGAGAAGGTGTTCCAGCCGCCGCCGCGCAACACATGGACGTCCACGCCACCGGCGGGCGCCGAGGGGCCGGTCGGGTCCACGCGCGTCGGCTCGCGGCGATACACGGCGGGGTGGTAGCGATCCGCCACCCACTCCCACACGTTCCCCACGAGGTGGACGTTGCCGTACGGCCCCTCGCCGAGCGAGGCGCGCGCGGGAGAGGCCGCGCCCACACACATCGTGGGCGCCCCGCTCATCGAGTCCTGGTGGTTCGCGCGCGCGCAGCTCGGGGCGTCGTTGCCCCAGGGGTAGGCGCGGAGGTCGCCCGGGTCGCACGCGAGGGGGTCCGTGCCCAGCTCGCAGCCGCCGCGCGCCGCCTTCTCCCACTGCGCCTCCGTCGGGAGCGCCTTTCCGCTCGCCGCGCACGCGTCGGTCGCCGCCTGCCAGGCCACCTCCTCCGCGGGCTGGTCGCCGCCGGGGGCCGTCGCCTCGTACACATCCAGGCAGTACCCGGACAGTTGCACGACGTGCACCGGCGCCTCGTCGCGACCGGCCTGATCGGACGCCGAGCCCATCACGAACGGGCCCGGGGGCACCCACCGCTCGGTGGCGGGCGTGACCCCGGGGTCGGCGTCGTCACAATCGGCGCCGGTGGAGGGCACGCCCGGGCAGGTCCAGGCGTCGAAGAAGCCGTCCTTGTCGGCGTCGACACACACCGCGGAGCGCGACGGGGGGGGCGGCAACGCGTCGGCGAGCGCGGGGTCCCAGCTCGAGGTGAGGTCCTCCGCGGCGGCGGGGGGGCCACCGGGGCCCGCTCCCGGGCCACCGGGGCCGCCCGGGCCGCCGGGGCCACCGGGGCCACCCGGGCCGCCGGGGCCACCCGGGCCGCCGGGCTCGGCGGACGGGCCTGGAGGGCCGCCCGGGGCGGTAGACGAGGGGTCGCCGGAGCACGCCGCGAGCAGGAGCAGGACCAACATCCGCCGAGCCTACCGCAGTTGACCGTTCGCTCCCACCGGACGTAGGGTGGGCCTCTCCTCCCGGGCCCCGTGAACCTCCGACTCCGCCGCGCCGTGCTCGTCCTCGCCGGCCTCGCCGCCGGCGCCGCCCTCGCCGAGGTCGCCGCCCGCTTCGCCTCCGCCACCCCGGCCGAGGAGCTCCTCTTCCGCGCCCCCGCCGGCGCCCTCATGGGCCTCTACAGCCCCGACGCCACGCTCCTCAACCTCCCGACCCCCGGCTACACCGGCACCCTCGCCGCGCCGGGCTACCGCGTCGACGTCGCGATCGACGCCCGCGGCCTCCGGGTCGCGCCGGACGCCCCCGCCACCGCCGCGGGCGCGCCGGTGTGGCTCGCCGTCGGCGACTCCTTCACCCTCTCCCTCCAGGTCGACGCCGCCGACACCTTCGAGTCCCGCGTCGGCGCCGCCCTCGGCATCGCGATGCTCAACGCCGGCGTGGACGGCTACTCCACCTGGCAGTCCACCGAGCGCGCGCGGCGGCTCGACCCCGTCGTCGGGAGCGAAGGCGTGCTCCTAACCTACTTCCTCGGGAACGACCTCACAGATGACGAGGTTTATCCCATGCTCGCGAGCGCCGGCCCGCCCCCCGGCGGCCGCACCGCGGGTGACGCCGGCGCGCCCCCTCCCGGCACGCAAGGCGCGCCCCCTCCCGGCACGCAAGGCGCGCCCCCTCCCGGCACGCCCGGCGCACCTCCTCCCGGCGCTCCCGGCGCCCCGCCCTCCGGAGCCCCCGGCACCCCGCCGCCCGGCGTCCCCAAGGGCAGCGCCCCCGGCGGCGCGGGCAGCATGGGCTTCGTCGAGAGCCTCCTGTTCCGCCACAGCCGCCTCTACGGCTACGTGCGCGTCGCCCGCGCCCGCGCCGACCTCGACCGCCCCGACAACCCCGAGACCAACAAGTTTCGCGGCGAGCTCCTCACCTTCACCAAACCCGGCGCTGCCCGCCTGAGCCAGCTCGTGTCGGGCTCCCAGCGCGCCGTCGAGGCCCTCCGCGACCAGACGCGCACCCACGGCGACCACCTGATGGTCGCCGTCGCGCCGCCCAGCTTCGCCGTGAGCCCGAAGCGCGCGGCCGACACCCTCGGCACCTTCGGCCTCACCGAGCCCGACGTGGACGCGCCCCGCCGCGAGATCCTGGCGATGCTCGCCCGCTCTGGCGTCGCCGCGTGCGATCTGACGCCCGGCCTCGTCGCCGCCGAGAGCGCCGGCAAGCACCCCTACCTGCGCTTCGACGGCCACTGGACCCCCGCCGGCCACGCCGTCGTGGCGGACGCGATCGTGGCGTGCATGCGGCGCGAGGGGTGGCGGTAACGCAGGATCGCGGCTGGGCACCTCGAGGCGTGGCGCGGTGACACCGAGCGAATCGGGGCGCGCCGGCTTCGCCGGCCGGGTGCTATCGGGCGGCGGCCGCCCGACGGAGCCCGGCGCAGGGCCGCCGGTCTCCGCCCTTCGGGTGACGCCCCCTCGCGCGGGAGCCCGCCGGAGCGGGCCGCGTGAGCCGCCTTCGGCCCTCGACCGAAGCGGTGGTCACCCCCTCGCTTTCGCCAACGCCGCGAGCACCGCCGTCGCCTTGAGTTCCATCTCGTCCACTTCGGCGTCGGGGTCCGAGAGCGCGACCACGGCGCCGCCCACGCCCACCGTCGCGACGCCGTCCACGAGCACCGCCGCCCGGATCAACACCGACAGATCCGCCGCCCCGCACCGGGAGAAGTAGCCCACCGCCCCGGAGTAGTGGCCGCGCGGGCCCTCCTCGAGCGCGGCCAGGAGCGCGACGCTCCGCGTCTTCGGCGCGCCGGTCATCGAGCCGGGCGGGAACGCGGCGTCGACGACATCGACGGCGCCGAGGCCGGCGCGCAAGTGGCCGGTGATCGTGCTCACGAGCTGATGGACCGTCGTGAAGGTCTCGACCGCGTACAGGTGCGGCACCGCGACCGTGCCCGGCGCGCACACGCGGCCGAGGTCGTTCCGGAGGAGGTCCACGATCATCAGGTTCTCCGAGCGCTCCTTCTCCGAGGCCCCGAGCTCGCGCGCCGCCGTCGCGTCCGCGATTGGATCCGCATCCCGACGGCGTGTCCCCTTGATGGGCTGGGCGGTCACCTCCCCGGCGGCCGTCACGCGGAGGAAGCGCTCGGGCGAGGACGAGACGATGGCGGTGCCGCCGAAGTCGAGGAGTGCGGAGAACGGCGCGGGGTTGAGGCGACGGAGCACACGGAAGGCGTCGACCGGGGCGACGTCGTACGGGAAGCGCACCGCGTTCGTGAGGCAGAGCTCGTAGCTCTCGCCGTCGCGGAGCCACGCCTGCGCGGCGACGACGCGGGCGCGGTAGGCGGCGCGGTCGTGGCGCCAGGCGAGCGCGAGCGGGGCGCTGGGGGTCGGCGCGGCGGGGCCGACCAGCGCGGCGGGGGCGGGCTCTCCGGGGGTGGCGAGCGCGGTTGTCATCCGGTCGATCCACGCGCGGTTCTCCGGGTGGTCGAGCGCGAGGAGGTGCGTGACACCGAGCGTGTGGTCGATCACGACGGCGCGGTCGAGGAAGAGGAGCCGGGCGTCGGGGCCGGCGTTGGTGTCCGGGGCGGCGGGGGCGGCGTCCGG
>CAJBVW010000076.1 GCA_903959175.1 uncultured Pseudomonadota bacterium | reverse complement strand
GGTCGGAGGCAGGGTTGAGGTCGACCAGGTGGCGCCCGGGATCGGTGTTCCCGCCGCCTTCGCCGCCCATCTCCGCGCGGGACGCGAGGCCGGAGGACTGCGTGGCCTCGTGGGGGTCCTCGGCGCCGTCGGCTTGCGCGTTCGGGGCGTACTTGAACAACGCGGGGAAGTTTGTGGCCTCGGCGGTCTCGGGGTCGAGGTCGACCGCGCGCAGGTCGAAGCTCTCGGTGTGCTCGGGCTCGTCCGGGAGGAAGTCACCACCGACGAAGGAGGGGGGCAGGAGCGTGGCGACGAGCGAGTCGACGCCGAGGTCGCCGCCGCCGAAGTCACCGGCGAGGCTCCAGAGGAGCTCTTTGACGCGCGCGTTGTCGGGCGCGGCGCGGCGCAGGCGCTCGAGGATGCCGGTGGCGCGGAGGAAGCTGCCGGTGGCGAGGAACGACTCGGCGAGCGCGAGCAGCCGCGCGGGGTTGGCCTCCCGCTCGATCTCGCGCGCGGTGGCCTCGGGGCGGACGGGGTCGAGCTGCGCGCGCGCCCAGAAGCGCTCCACGTCGTCCCGACCGGCGGGGTGGAGGTCCCGGAGCTGTTGGAGCGGCTTGCGCGCCTTGAGCGGCCAGCCGCGCTCCAGGTAGATCTCGGCCTGCAGGAGCAGCGCATCGATGCTGTCGGGCTCGGCCTCGAGCACCTCGCGCGCGCGGTTGAGCGCGCGATCCATCTGGCGCAGGTGCAGGAAGGCCCGCGCCTCGGTGAGCTGGGCGCGGCGGGTCGGCGTTCCCTGGGTCACCCAGGTCTCGACGACACGCACGACCCCAACGGAATCCCCACGGCCGGCGAGCGTCGCCACGGCGTCGTCGAGATGTTGGTCCCTCGAGGAGGGGGGGGCGGACGGCTTCGTCATCGCGGCGGAGTCGAATGATAGCAGGCCGCCCGGGGCTCGGGGACCCAACGAGAGACGGGCCGGCGGATCACGGGGATCCAGCCGGCCCGTCAGGGGGGAAGCCGCTAGGCGAGCGCCTTCGCCAGCTCCTTCTCAATCGCCGGAGCAACCTCGAACAGATCGCCGACGATCCCGTACGTGGCGTACTGGAAGATCGGCGCTTCGGCGTCCTTGTTGACCGCGACGATGACGCGCGAGGTGCGCATCCCGGCGAGGTGCTGGATGGCGCCCGAGATGCCGAGGGCGATGTACAGCGAGGGGTTCACGACCTTGCCGGTCTGACCGACCTGGTCGCCGTGGCCCGCGTAGCCGGCGTCGACCGCGGCGCGCGAGGCGCCGGGGGTGGCGTGGGCGGCGGCCGCGAGGGGGCGCACGATCGCGTCGAAGCTCTCCTTCGACTTGAGCGAGCGACCACCGGAGACGATCCGGTCGGCCTCGGTGAGGTCAACCGCCTGGGTGGCGGGCTTGAGGGTCTCGGTGACCACGACGTCCATGTCGGCGTCGGTGAGGCCGATGTCGAGGGCGACGACCGCGGCCGACCCGCCCGGCGAGGCGCCGATCGGGAAGGAGTTCGGCCGCACCGTGAACAGCGCCACGGGGGAGGTGACCTTCACGTCGACGAGGGCCTTGCCGGCGTACACCGGGCGGCGGCCGACGATGCTGCCGCCTTCGGCGCGCAGGTCGGTGCACTCCACCGCGAGGCCGGCGCCGAGGCGCGCGGACAGGCGGGGGAACGCTTCGCGCGCGATGGCCGCGGCGGCGCCGAGGACGACGTTCGCGCCGGAGGCGGTCACGGCGGCCTGGAGGGCCTTGACCCACGCGCCGGCCACGTAGGTGCCGAACGCCGCACCGCTGGCGACGTAGACGGTGGAGGCGCCGGCCGCGCCGAGGGCCGCGGTGTCGGTGTCACCGAGGACCACCGCGCTCACCGACCCGCCGGTGGCGGCGGCGAGCTGGGTGGCCTTGCCGAGGAGCTCGAAGGCGGTCTTCCGGGGCTTTCCGCCTTCGGTCTCGCAAAAAACGAGGATGTTGGTAGGCATGTTCGTAGCTCCTCAGATGACCTTGGCTTCTTCGCGCAGGAGACGGACGAGCTCGGCCGCGACGGTCGCGGCATCGCCCGAGAGGATGCGGCCGGCCGGGCGCGCGGGGGGGAGGGACATGGCCTCCTCCACGACGAGCGCGGCGGCGGCGCCGACAGAGCCGGCGGCGAGGCCGAGGGCATCGGCGTTCTTCACGACGATCGCCTTCTTCTTCGCGGCCATGATGCCGGGGAGCGTGGCGTAGCGGGGCTCGTTGAGGCCCTTGTCGCAGGTCACGACGGCGGGGAGGCGCCCGGTGACGACCTCGCGCGTGCCGCTGCCGGCGGCGCGGTGGGCGGTGAAGGTCTCGCCTTCGATCACGAGCTTGTCGACCCAGCTCGCCTGACGCCAGCCGAGGAGCTCGGCGAGGGCGCCGGGGACGGTGCCGGTGTCCGTGTCGATCGACTGGCGGCCCGTGAGGACCAGGCCGATGCCCTCCGCCTGGATGGCGGCGGCGAAGATGCGGGCGCGGCCGAGGGCGTCGCTGCCGGCGAAGGCGGCGTCGTCGAGGCGCACGGCGCGGTCGGCGCCGCGGGCGAGGCCGTCACGGATGCGGGCTTCGGAGGCGGCTTCCCCGATGGTGAAGATCACGACCTCGGTGCCCTTCCCGGCCTGCTTGAGGCGGATGGCTTCTTCGAGGGCGTACTCGTCGTAGGGGTTGATCTCCCACTTCACGTCATCCGTGAGGATGCCCGTGCCGGTCGGGTTGACCCGGATCCGCGTGTCGGTCGCGGGGACTTGTTTGAGGCACACACCGATCTTCATGACTACTCCACGGTGTGGGGCACGGTCGCCGGCAGGCCCGCGATGGACCCTCCCTCGGCCATGCCCCGGATGAACACGTCAGCCACCGTGTCAGCGGTGGCCTCCAACGAGAACTTGTCACGACGCTTCGCCAGCACCCACTGCATGGCGATCTCGTCCAGGGCGCCGAAGAAGGCCCACATCAATACGAAGGGGTCGAGCTCGGCGCGGACGACGCCGCGCTCCTGACCCTCCCGCACGATGTTCGCGAACACGTTCAGGTACTCCCAGAGCTTCTCCGGGCGGTACTCCTTCAGGAACTTGTTCGAGAGGCGAAGCTCGATCTGGAGGACCTCGGCGAGCGCGCGGTGATCCTCCACCTGCCGGAAGTGGTAGCGGGCGAAGATCCGCACCTTCTGCAGCGGGTCGTCCACCCCTTCGAGCGCGGCCTGGACCCCCGCGATGAGGATCCCCATCTTCTCCTCGAAGATGGTGAGCAGCACGTCGTCTTTATTGCGGAAGTACAGATAGATCGTACCATCCGCCACGCCGGCGCGGCGCGCGATGTCAGAGATGCGGGCGTGATGGAACCCCTTCTCCGCGAACACTTCGATCGCGGCGTCAAGGATCAGATCATGCTTGTCTGTCCGCTCTCGGGCGGCGGGATCAACGGGTGGCATTTTCGACTGAATGGCGATTCAGCCGCTTACCCGAGCCAGCGCCCCCTCGCAACACAGAGTGGAGGGGACGCAGCTCCGGGTGGGCCCGCAGACCGTTCGGACGGAGCTAGACCTTGGCGCGCTTGGCGAGGAAGCGCTCGACCTGGCCGATGATGTCCTGGTCGGGCACGGAGGCCCAGTCCTTCAGGAACGCGGCGTTGCCCTTGTCGGTGAGCGGATGGAGGACCATCTGCTTGAGGACCTTGAAGGGGATGGTCGCCACGTCGGCGCCGGCCTCGGCGGACTGCACGACGTGGAGCGGATCGCGGATGGAGGCGGCGAGCACCTCCGTCTTCAGGTCCGGGTAGTTCATGTAGATGCTGACGATCTGCTGGATGAGCAGCATGCCGTCCTGGCCGATGTCGTCGAGGCGGCCGATGAAGGGGCTGATGTAGGTCGCGCCCGCCTTGGCGGCGAGGAGCGCCTGCGCGGCCTGGAAGCAGAGCGTCACGTTGACGCGCGTGCCGTCGCCGGAGAGCGCCTTGCAGGCCTTCAGGCCGTCCACCGTGAGGGGGACCTTGACCACCACGTTCTTGTGGACCTTGGCGAGGAGGCGGCCCTCGCGGATCATCGTCTCGGCGTCCTGCGCGACGACCTCGGCGCTGACGGGGCCGTCCACCATCTCGCAGATCTGGTGGATGGTGGCGATGAAGTCGCCGCCTTCGCGCGCGATGAGCGAGGGGTTGGTGGTGACGCCGTCGATGACGCCCCACTGCACGGCGTCACGAATCTCGTCGAGGTTGGCGGTATCGAGGAAGATCTTCATGCGGAAGCACCCGGAGAGGCCGGCCAACTACGCCGGTGTCGGGCGTTTCGCAAGGGGGGCGGGCCTACGGTGCCGCGGCGCCGGTCACGTCGGCGCCGGTCACGTCGGCGCCGGTCACGTCGGTCGCGGGGGCGCGGCGCGCGAGCAGCAGCAGCGCCACCTTGTCCTGCAGCTCGACCACGCCGCCGGGCCAGGAGAGCGCGCGCGCGCCGAGCGAGGCGAGGTCGCCGTCGCGGGCGTCGAGCGCGGCGCGGACGAGCTCGTCGCGGCGGAGCGGCACGTCGTTGCGGGCGGCGGCGAGGGCCACGCGCTCGGCGTCGGACCAGAGGCCGCGGGTCGCGAGGGCGAGCGCGAGGGTGCCGTCGAACCCGGGGGTGCCCTTGCAGGCGACGTCGGACCAGACGCGGCCGCGATCGAGGAGGTCGGCGTCGGAGAGGACCGTCGAGGCGACGCCGATCGTCTGGACGCAGGTGTGCTGATGCGTGGGCTTTGTCGCGATGGCGCGGTCGAGCAGGACCATCCCCTCGGGGACGCGATCCCGCTTCACGTACTCGAGCCCCAACATCGTGAGGGTGAAGGCGTCCTGGGTCTGCGTGGCCGCGTCCTCGAAGAGGGCCTGATCGCTCACCCAGACCGGCAGGCGGAGGTGCAGCGCCGCGAGGCTCGCGAGCACGGCGGCGCCGAGGCCGATGCGTGCGCCGCGGACGTCTGGCACCGTTGCCACCGCCGCCGCCACCACGCCGAAGAGCGGGAGGTAGAGATAGCGTGCGCCGATCGTCCCGTAGGTGAGGACACCCCACGCGCTGGGGGCGAGCACCCCGGCGCCGAGCGCGAGCAGCCAGAAGGCACGCCGGCCGCCCATGCCGAGCAGCCCTACGATGCCGACGAGCGCGACCCCGGCTGCGGGCCACCAGGCCGCGAGCGGCTCCTTCATGTACAGGCCGGCGGTGGCGATCAGCGGCCAGGGCCAGGCGATCCAGCCGAGGAGGGTGACCGCGATCTGCAGCGCAGCGTGCGGCGTGAGCATCGTGAGCGCGGCGTGCGTGTCGAGCGTCTCCAGCGAGGCCTGGGAGCGGAGGGCGAACGCCGCGCCGAGGCCGAGCCCGATCGCGAGCCACTCCCGTGCGCCCACGCGATCGCCCCAGGCGCGGCGCCACACCCAGAGGACGGCAGGCAGGAGGAAGGCGTTCTCCTTGGAGAGGCAGGCGGCGAGCGCGGTCACGGCGGCGACGGCGGGCCGCTTGCGGTCCAGCGCGAGCAGCGCGCCGAGCACGCCGGCCGCGGACATCACGTCGTTGCGGGCGGCGATCCACGCGACGGCCTCGGATTGGACCGGGTGCAGCCCGAAGAGGAGGGCGGCGACGCTCGCGCGCGCCGGGCCGACGCGCGGCGCGAGGAGCGCGGCGACGAGCCAGGTCACCAGCAGGTGCCAGAGGAGGCTGGTCACATGGAAACCAGCGGCGTTCTCGGCGAACAACGCGTGGTCGACCAGCAGGCTGACCGTCATGAGCGGGCGGTAGTAGCTGGTCTCCAGGGGCGGGACGGTGCAACACCAGAGGTTGCGGAGCCACACGTCGGTGAAGCTCGGGGCCTGGACCGCCCGGTTCAACGTGACCAACTGCGTGTCGTCCCAAACGAAGCCCGCGTTCACGACGCCGACGTAGGCCGCGGCCACGAGGGCGAGCACCGCCCAGGTCGGGAGCGGGCGGGTCACGGGGTGGACATCGGGAAGACGCCGACCACGGGGTAGGCCCGGGAGGCGGGCAGGCGCGCGGCCCACGGCAGGCCGGTCCAGGGGTTCGGGGCCTCGGGCCACGCCTCGGCGAGGCACGCGAGGAAGAAGTCCCGCTCGGCGAGGCGCGCGTGCGGAACGCGAAGGCGCTCGGTCGCGATCACGGCGGTGCCGTAGAGGAGGATGTCGATGTCGAGCACCCGGTCGGCCCAGGAGCGGGCGCGGCGGCGCCCGAGGCGGCGTTCCAGGGACTGGCAGAGGTCGAGGAGCGCGAGCGGGGCCAGCGGGGTGCGGATCCGCACCACCGCGTTGAGGAAGCCCTGGTGCGCGACGCCCCCGACGGGTTGCGTGGCGTAGATGCGGCTGCACCGCACGATCGCGAGCGCGGGGTGGGCGTCGAGGGCGCGCAGCGCGAGCTGGAGGCTCCCGGCGCGGTCGCCGAGGGAGGCGCCGAGGGCGAGGGCGACGTCGACCGGGCGCGCGTCGGGTGCGGTGCCGGATCGAGAGGCGCCGGGACGCGCGGCGTCGGCGCTCATGGCGCCACGAATTTGGCCTCCTGCTGGCGGAGGCGCCGCAGGCGATCGCGCTCGGCCCCGGCGGACCTCACCACGCCGTCCAAGCCGATGATCCAGGCGTCCCCCCGTGGATTTTCGGGGAGCGTGAAGCCGAGCCGACTCAGCTCCTCCGGCGCGGTGAGGGGCCCGTGCTCGTCGCGCCAGGCACGGCAGGCGTCCGCCCATTGGTCCACGAGCTCATCCTGCTGGAGACGCGCGAGCTGCCACTCGCTGTCGGCGCGCACCGCGGGATCCTTCGCGTCCGCGATGGTCTCCTCGAGGTAGCGCATCGCCGCGGCGCGGTTCCCCGCCTTCTGTTGCATGCCCGCCGCGGCCGCCGCGTACCAGGAGGGGGCGTCGGGCAGGGCTGCCGCGACCGCGATGTGCTCCGAGGCGGCGACGGTGTCCTGCCGGTAGAGATAGGCGTTCATCCCCAGGGAGAAGGGGAAGAAGGGGTCGTTCGGGAGGGCTGCATGGCCCGCGGCGAACACCTTGTCCGAGCCGTCGACGTCTCCGCTCACGCGAAGGATGGCGCCCCCGTAGAAGTAAGCCGTGCGCCAGCGTGGATCGAGGGTGTTGACGGCCTCCATCATCCGCGCCATCCACACCAGCCACTTGGGATCGCGGTCGACCCCGAAGCG
>CAJBVW010000075.1 GCA_903959175.1 uncultured Pseudomonadota bacterium | reverse complement strand
CTTCTCGCCGATGTTGGACGGCGTGAACCACTCGCCGCGCGGGCTCATGACCTCGACGGCGTGAGCGGTTTCGCGCGGCGCGCATTGGCCGCTTCGGGGGTCTCGGGCGGGGGAACGGGGATCACCTCGGCGCGCAGAAGGCGCGCAGAAGCAGATGGTCGTGCGACGCCTCGACTAAGAGTCCTCCGTGCTCTTGCTGCCAGACGCGACTCCGGTGCTGTCCGCCGGGCAGGATCCCGGCGTGGCGGGATCTGCGGCGCTCACGGCCGTCGTCGCAGGCCCGGGACGGGGGGCGCTGCGTCGAACTCCGGGAGACCGCGTACCATCTGCTCCATCAAGTCGGGGGCCCGCTTCGGCGCGCGCGCGTTCCTCGTCGGCGCGCCTCGGCCGACCAGGGCCGCGGCGTGGCATCGGCCGAGGCGACTCATCGGCAAGAGCGGCTGAGAGGGCTGGGGTGAGCTCGAGGAGGTGCACGTTCACCAACGCCACCACCTCGGGAGGCTCGGACGCGGCCACGATCGCGCGGACCTGCCGAAAGTAGGCGCGGTGAAGCTCCTCGATGCGGGCAAGGTCCGCCACGGAAACCGACACGACGTTGTAGCTGAAGAGGCCTCGGTGTTCGGGCGCGTCCATGCGGTCGAGCACCACGCGGGTCCAGTGCCGACGCAGCCCACGGATCGCACGCGTGTCGACGGTGAGGGTGCCGATGACTCGCCCGTCCTGCACGATGCCGGCCGACGTAAGCTTCTCAAGGCACCGGGCTGCGTCCGCCTCCGGGATCCTGAGCCGCGCGGCGACGACCGCGGGCGCGAACGCCCCCGTCTCGACCACCCGCAGCACCGCCTCGGTCCAAGGTTCCTCGAAGGCCAGCAGGCGCGCCTGCTGCCGGCGTGCGTGCTCCTCGGCCAGCGTTGGGATTACCTCGATCGGGACAAGCTCGGCGAGCAGATCGGAGAGCCGGTCGGTCAGCGCCGTCACCAAACGCAGCCAGTCGGGCAGGCGGGGCCTGGCTTCTCCCGACAGCCACCGCGCGACAGCAAAGCGCGAGCGCCCCACACGCGCAGCCAGCTCCATCAACCCGGTTCGCCCCCGGAGGGCCTCAAGCCAAGCCCAAAGCCCCGCCGCCAGGGCCGGTGCCGCAGCGGGATGGAAGCGCGCGAAAGCGGCCTCCACGTCAATCCCTACGCGCGTGCACATACGCAGCGCCTCCTCCGCGGTGGGATACCTGCGCCCTGCCTCCCAGTCGGCCACGGGGTTGCCGCGGTATCCGAGCTTTCGCGACAAGGCGAGCTGTGATCTCGGGCCGCGCAGAGCACGGATGAACTGACGAGCGACGTCTTCCATGGCGGATTCGCACACTATAGCGCGAACTCGGGCTTGAGTATGTGCGGAGATGGGCTTGCGGTGCGCGATACCGAAGGGAATGATGCGATCACCAAGCAGGTAGAATGCTGTTGTTCCTGGTCTCCTGTGCTCTTCCGCAACCGGACTCCGGTGGCCAGTCCGGCAGCGAGGAAGACTCGCTCCCCGGCTATTGCCGGGAGGTGTTCCGGGCGGAGGTCGGACTCGATGAACTTCCGACGGGCTTCACCGACACGCCCCGACAGGTCATCGAGGCCTCCGTCGGGACCTGGACCGGCCTGTGGCAGCCGGCCGGGGAACCGGGCGAGGCGGCGCTCGTCCTGGTCGACGACACGACGGTCGTGTACCGGGTCGAGGAGGAGTACGTAGCCCCGTCGGGGGACGACGACGCCATGGGAGGGGACGTCGAACTCTCGTGCGAGACACACTACGAGATCGCGCTGACCGCGACGCTCACTGCCCCGGACGCGGGGCTCGCCGAGGCCTTCGGAGTGACGCTCGACTCCGACGCGAACGGGCGGCGCGGCTTCGCCGTCCACCTCTCGGTGGACCAAGTCTCGGAGGGGGCGGCGCGGCCGACCCAGTGGGATGCGTCGGAGCTGTACTCCGAGCTTGTCATCGAGGGCACGTTCCAGGACGATGTGCTCGGAGGCTCCGTCTCGTGGGTCACCACCGGCGAGGTTGAGCCGGCCACCGAGCAGTACGAGCTCGAGCAGTACGCCATCGGCGAGGAGCTGGGCGAGTTCGTGCTGGAGAGGGAATGACGTCGAGTCGCTGGTCTGGCAGCCGCGGATGCGTGTATTCCACGGGAGGCGCCTGCGGACGAGAGGGCCAGAGCCCGAACTCGACCCATTCCGCCGCCGCCGCCGGCCGCCGGTGGGCCGGCTCCAAGGGCCGGCGGAAGAATCCAGAGGTGGAGCCGTACACCTATAGCGTGGTGTGCGCCTGGTGCCGCGACCTGATCGAACTCCGCACGACGAGCGACCCGAAGGCGAACGGGGAAGCGTCGCACGGCATCTGCGCCGAATGTGTGAAAAAAATACGAAAGAAATAGAGAAGAAGACTCGCCCGCCATGTCCCCGTGGTCGGCAGCGCGAAGAACGGCGAGCAGCTCCGCGTCCTCCGCTTCCGCGGATCGCCACCGAGCAAACAGGGCGCCTCAGCGAGGACGTCGGGGTGTTCGGCCTGTTGCGCGAGGAGCGGAGGTCGAGGGGGCCGCTGGCCTCCTCGGCGGCGCGAGCCTTCATAGTCGTAAAACAAGAACGTTCGCAGATTGCGAAACACAATAACCATCAAACAATAAGCTATCTGTTTTGTTAATCCTGTTGACGCAACTATTTGCTACGACCTGGTCACCCCCGAGGCATATGAGCCCTGCACTGATGAGTCTTTTCGTTCCAAACGCGCTCGCCACGACGTGGCCAACCCCGCCGACGGCCTTGCGCGAGCAGGTCGCCGCTGCAACCAACGTGGGGGAATTCGAGGTCGTCTTAGTCCGGACGGTCGTCCTCGAGGATGGCTTCCCCACCACGCACGTCGAGCTCGCGCCCGTGCTGAACCTGCGTGGCACCTTCACCACTGGGACCCTGATCCTTCCGGGCGGCGTGGTGGAAGGGGAGTTCCGTCGTGGCGTTCCCGACGCATTCGCCGTCCATGCCGATGACACCCTGTTCCTGATGGTCGACCCGGTGCCGGATCGCGCCGGCTACTACAACGTCGTGCACGGCTTCCATATCGGCGTCTTCCGTAAGATGGACACCGCAAACGGGCCTCAGCTGGCGGATTCGACTGGCCGTCCCATCGTCGAGCTCTCGTGCTCCGGGAACGCCGTGCGTCAGGTGGACCTCGACGCCCTGGCCGAGCGCGAGGCGCACGAGCCGGACACCAACGAAGCGGGTGATCCCGTCCTTCCAAACGAAGAGGTCCGTCCGGGCCTCGCCTGGGACGACGCCATCCTGACTCTCTCTTCCTGCGGGAGTGCCGAATGATTTCCTACATTGCAACGCTTCTGTTCGCCCCCGCCGCGTTAGCCTGGACCTGGGATAGCATCGAGGCTCCGGCCGGGGACTCCCTCACATGGCGCATCTGCGAGGACACCTTCACCTTCAGCACCGCTGAGGAAGATGAGATTGGCTTCGCCGCCGCCGGCTGGGATGCCGGCACCAGCGAGGCCATGCGCGGAGCGCTCTGGGACTTCACGAAGAGCACCGACCGCGCGTCTTGCGCGATCGACAACGGCTTCAACGAGGTGTACGAAAGGTCTGACTCGTGGTTCTCCGCACGCGGCATCGGTGGCGCAATCGCAGTATGCGAGAACGACCCGGCGGACAATGACATTGACGTCATCTTCAAGCAGACGGTGAACTGGGCGACGGTGGTCCCGAGCAACACCACCGGGACACAGGTTTCCATCGGCCAAGTGGCCTTGCACGAGTTCGGACACGCGCTCGGCTTCAACCATGAGACGACTGAAATTGCGACGATGAACGGTAGCTACCCCAATGGGGGCGACATCAGCGCCTTCAAGTACCGTCCCAATGAGGACGACTACGTCGGGTTGGTGGCCAATCGGCCGCACTCAAGCACGGGCACGAACCTGATGCTTTCCCGCTGGGTGACGGGCCCCACTGAGGTGTGGGACTTCAAGTCGTCGACCCGGTGGACGGTATGTGACACCGTCGTCGCGTCGTCGGTCGATGGCCCGGAGGAGATCTTCGCGATTATCCACTCCACGACCAGCGCGACCCCGCAGATCGAGTGGCGCCTGAGCACGGACCAGACGTGCTTCTCGGGCACAGAGTATACGATCGGCACGCGAACGCCGGGGCTCGGTTCGAACGTGCCGCACCTGGTGGCGCCGACCAACTATGACTTCACCGGGATCCCCGCGGGGGACTACTGGGTGTGCGCGATGATCGATCCCAGCAACGCCATCGCCGAGACCGCAACCTCCGACGCGGACAACGACCTCATCTCCACCGTGCGGCTGACGGTCCAGGATTGCCCCTAAACTGACCTCCGGGCGCGTTGCTTCACAGTCGCGCGGTCCGGTCTCGACAACTGGGACGGGCCGTCGCACAACTTCACTCGGCCAATCCGCGAACGGCATGACGCGTGGGAACGACGCGTGCCTATCGCCATGGAGGTCCGCGGGCGGCGGCGACCTGCTTCGGAGCGCTACGACAATTGACAGGGTGCCGGTGGGCGTCCTCCGGTACCCCCCGATCGACCACGTCCTGGTGCCCGCGAGCTGGTCAACGCGGGTGGTGTCTGCGTGGGAGGGCACAACGCCCGAAGGTCTCGACCAGGAGCTGGGCCGCTTGGGCGCGGCGATCAGTGGAGGCCCCCCGCTTCCGCGGGCACCTCTGCGCCGACGCGGCGAGCGTGGCCGACCGCACCTACGCCGACGCGAGCATCATCGAGCAGTGCAGCCACGCGATCCCGCTCCCCCGCGTGAGGTGCGTGGAGGGCGGCCGCGCGCTCGGGCGCGGCCGGTCCGTCCGGGCGCCGCGCCCGGACGACCGAGCCCAAGGGGCGAGCCCGCAAGGCGCCGACCCCGGGCGCCCCGCCCGGGGGCACGCCCGCCCGTTCCCCGCCGATTCCCATCCACCATTCCCGACGACGCCGCCCCGCGCTATGCTCGCCGCGTGAACCAGGCCCTCACGCGCGTCGAAGCCGAACGTCGTGACCGTGTGCTGCGCGCCTACGTCGAGGACATGGATTGGGACCTCGTCGGCGAGACCTCGCTGCGCCGGCACCTCGTCCAACACAGCCCCCAGCTCGTGCCCGCGCACCCGCTCCTGGTCGGGGTCGAGTGGGGCGCGCGCAGCGGCCATGCGGGGGATCTGCTGTTCTTCGACGGCGAACGCGCGCTGTTGGTGATCGAGCTGAAGGTCATCCACAAGAACGACATCGCGCGGCGGCTGCACCAGGTGGACGCCCAGGCGCGCGACTTCGCCCGGGCGGCGCGGGTGCGCTTCCCGTGGGCGACGGTGGAGGGGCTGGTCTACACGAGCCTGGAGCACGCCCAGGGCGCCGGGCCCCGGCCGCCGCGGGAGAATCGGCCTGCCCCCAAGGGGTTCATGCCGCAGGCCGAGGGGCGCGAGATCGAGTAGGCTCGGGCCGGGCGGCCCCGCGTCCCGACGTCCGCGCCGCGGGCGGGCGGCCCCGCGTCCCGACGTCCGCGCCGCGGGCGGGAGTCACCGCGTCCCGACGTCACCGCCGCGCGCGCCCCAGCCACTGGTCGAGGCCGTTCGCGAAGCCTCGCTTGGCCTTCTCGTCGAAGGCGGCGGGGCCCGACCCCTCGATCATGCCGGAGGCGCGGGCCTCGGTGAAGAAGTCGCGCATGCTCAACTTCTCGCCGATGTTGGACGGCGTGAACCACTCGCCGCGCGGGCTCATGACCTCGACGCCGAGCGGCACGAGCTCGGCCGCGAGCGGGATGTCGGAGGTGATGACGAGGTCGCCGGGGCCGGCGTGGGCGACGAGCCAGTCGTCCGCGACGTCGAGGCCGTGCTTGACCACCACGGTCTGGATGTTGCGGTGCTTCGGCACGACGAGGGGGCGGTTCGCGACGATGAGCGCCGTACAAACGCCGCGCTCGGCGGCCTTCCACACGATCTCCTTGACGACGCGCGGGGCACCGTCGCCGTCGATCCACACGCGCGGGAGGGGCGCGGGCGGCGGGGCGGCGATCGGGGGGACGACGGGCGCGGGGGCGGCGGCCGGTACGTGTGAGGATGCGCTCCCGACGATGCGCGCCCCACCCGACACCGACGCGCTCACGACGACGGGGGCATCGAGCGCGTAGAGGAGGTGCGGACGGAGGGGGTGGCCCTCGGGGAGGCCGGGGTGCTCGAAGGCGCCGACGCGGCCCATGCCGAGGCGCTCCATGAGGCCCCAGGAGCGGGTGTTGGCGGGCGCGGTGAAGGACACGACGCGCGGGAGCCGCAAGGTGGTGAAGGCCCAGGTGAGCACGTCGCGCGCGGCCTCCTCCGCGAGGCCCTGGCCCCACCACGCGCGCCCGATCCGCCACCCGATCTCGACGGCGGGGGTGAACGGGGCCTCCCACGGGGGCACGTCGAGGCCGACCATGCCCACGAGGGCCTTGGTGGCGCGATCCTCGACGGCGAAGCGCCCGAAGCCGGCGCGGGCGGCGGAGACGCGCATGCGGTCGAGGAAGGCGTCGGACTCGGCGCGGGTGAGCGGCGCGGGGAGGTGCGCCATCACCTCGGGATCGGCGTTGAGCGCGGCGAAGGCCTCGCGGTCGGCCTCCTGCCAGGGGCGGAGCACGAGCCGCGCGGTGCGGCGGACGGGCATGCCGGCACGGGAGGCGGCGAGGCGGTCGAGGGTGGCGATCACGGCGGCTCCGGGCGTGGGTCGGGTAACGCGGGGAGCCCCCGGGCGACCGACGGGGGGCGCTGTCTACACGCCTGGACGGCGGCGGGCGCACGCGACCGGCGTCCGGGGGCCCGCGCGCCGGGCCGCGTCCGATGTACACTCGGCCATGCTCCTGCTCTCCCTGGTCCTCCCCCTCGCCCACGCCGACCAGCTCGTCGCCGGTGACGCCCTCCGCGTCTACTACGACTCCGTCGGCACCTGGAACGACCAGTCCGTCGGCGCCGGCTTCCAGGCGAAGCACGACGGCGCCTGGGTGGATTGGGCCTACGCCGGCTACCCCTGGCAGGTGTTGTCGGTGGAGTATGCGATCGGCGACGAGACCTACGCCGACTACGCCAGCTCCAACACCGCGGCGGCGAGCTTCAGCGTCGACGCCGAGTCGGACCTCTCGACCGAGGGCTACGCGCTCTCGGAGTACGTCTACTCCGGCACCGGGCACCGACTCACACAGGCCCAGGCCTGGGCGGCCGACGGGCGCGTGATGCGCGTGAGCTACGCCGTCGAGGCCACGCGCGCCGCTCTAAACGACTACCGCCTGACCTTCGTGGTCGACCCCGACCCGGACGCCGCCACCACCGGCGTCTACACCACCCTGAACGACACCCTCGACACCGACGGCGACGGCGCCTACGACCTCGCCGTCAGCGTCTCCCCGAGCCAGGGGTACACCCTCGGCTTCGGCGCCTGCGACCCCGATATCTCCGAGCTCGGCCACGTCGCCGACTGGAGCACCACGACCGACGCCGACGTGCTGCTCGCGGACGACTCTGACGCCGACGCCGACCACGCCATGGGCATCCGCATGACGCCCGCCGGCGGGGTCGGGACCGACGCCGGCACCGAGCTCGTGTTCCTCGTCCTCGTCGGCGACACGGTCGCGGAGGTCGAGGCCGCCTGGGCCGCCAGCGCCAGCCTCTGCGACGGCTGCGACGCCGACGACGACGGCTACACCTCCGCCCTCTGCGGCGGCGACGACTGCGACGACACCTCCGCCGCCGCCAACCCCGACGGCGTCGAGACCTGGTACGACGGCGTCGACGGCGACTGCGACGGCGCGGACGACTACGACCAGGACGCCGACGGCTCGCCCTACGGCACCGACTGCGACGACACCGACGCCAGCGCGGTCCCCGGCGGGGCGGACGCATGGTACGACGGCGTGGACGGCAACTGTGACGGCGCCTCCGACTACGACGCCGACGCCGACGGCTACGACGCCGACACCTACGGCGGCGCCGACTGCGATGACACCGACCCCACGGTCAACCCCGGCGCCACCGAGGTCTGGTACGACGACGTCGACCAGGACTGCGACGGTAACGACGCCGACCAGGACGGTGACACCTACCCCTTCGGCGAGGACTGCGACGACGAGGACGCCGCCGTCTACCCGGGCGCCGGCGGCGTGGCGGGCGACGGCCTCGACTCCGACTGCGACGGCAGCGACGACGACGTGAGCGGCGCCACCGGCGAGGACCCCGACGGCATCGTGGTCAACGGCGACTGCGGCTGCGACGCGGGCGGGGGCGCCGGCGGGGTGGCGGGCGCGCTCGTGGCGGCGGCGCTGCTGCTGAGGCGGCGCCGGGGCTGAGGCTGCGCTGCTCAGGCGGCGGCGGAGCTGAGGCTGCGGCGGGGCTGAGCGGTCCCGCGTCCGTCCGCTTCCCGAGGTGGATTCGGGAGCCCCGCCGCCGAGGACAGCGGCGGCGGGCGTCCTCCGGTCTCGGGCGGCGCCCTCGGTCCGGGGCGTGGGCATCGATCGGCTCGCCACCCCTGCTCCTCGCCCCGGGACCGTCCGCCGCAGACGGCGGCCGACCTCCGGCCTCCCTGGCTCGGGGGAGCGTGATCGCCGGCCCCTCCGCGCCCCGTCGGCTGTGTCCCGCCGCCGGTCCCGGCTTGACGCCACGCCGTCGAAGCGTAGAGTAGCGTCCCCAACCCGGTGTCCGCCTTGATCCTCGCACCCGCACGCGCGCTCGTCCTCGCTACGCTCCTCGCCCTCCCGAGCGCCGCCCTGGGTGCGGGCGCCGACTGGGGCGCCGCGCTGCCCGCCGACGCGGTGGCGTCCTACTTCGAGGGGGCCAACCTCCGCGTCCTCGTGGTGCCCGCCGGCGCCGACGCGAAGGCCGCCGCCACGTCCCTCGGGGACGCCGTGCGCAAGGCGCCCGCGGTCGCGCTCGCCATGCCGGCCGACGCCCTCGGGGACGTGTCCGCCCTCGACGACGCCGCGATCGTCGCCAAGGCCGGCAGCCTCCCGATCGACCTCGTCGCGGTCGCGCGGGTGTTTCCCGGGAAGGACGGCACGAGCAGCCTCGTGGTGACCCTCTACGCGAAGTCGGGCTCGGCGATGTCGGCGTTCAGCGCCGCGACCAACGCGCCGCTCGTCGCGAAGAAGGCCGGCGGCGGTGTCAGCGGCGGCATGGCGGGCGCGAGCAGCGGCGTGGTCGACGGCGTGGTCGGCGGCAACGCGACGGGCCGGGAGGCGGCCGTGAAGGCCTTCGAGGAGCGCGCCGTCTGGATGCAGGGCTGGGCCGCGGTCGACTCCGGCACCGGACGCATCGTGTCCACCTGGTCGGTGCCGATGCAGGGCAAGTACGGCGAGGCCCTCAAGGGCGCGAAGTTCTACGAGTACATCGGCAAGGCGGACTACGCGGCCACCTACAAGAAGCGGCAGCTCATCCGCGGGCTCGTCGGGGCTGGCGGCGTGGCGGTTGGGATCGCGGGCGGTGCGTACTGGGGTGCCAACGCAACGGACCCCTACATGGAGGGCGGCTGCGACAAGTTCTACGACGAGGACTACTTCGAGACGGACGCGTCTGATGCCTGCTACGCGCGCGCCGAGGAGAAGAACACCATGACCGCGCTCATCGGCGGCGGGCTCATCGGCGTCGGCACGATCACGTTTCTCGCGCCCTTCCTCATCGATCCCCACCCGGTCAAGACCAACGAGCGCTCCCGCCTCGTCGACGAGTACAACGACGCCCTCGCCAAGGAGCTCGGCCTCGCCTCCCTCGGCGCCGAGCGCTCGGCTCCCGTGTTCGCGGCCGGCGGCTGGGCCACGCCCGACGGCGGCGGCGTCACGCTCGCGGGCGAGTTCTGATCACGCTCCTCGCCGGCGTGGCGGCGGCCGCCGGCCCCGACGTCCTCGCGCAGATCGACGCCGCGCAGCGCGCGCTGTACGCGGCGGTCGCCCCGGCCGTGGTCTACGTCGTCACCCGCGACGGGTTCGGCTCGGGCGTCGTGCTCGGCGCCGACGGCCTCGTGCTCACCAACGCGCACGTCGTCGGCTCGGCCGAGCGCGTGGACGTGGTCACCTTCGCCGGTCAGAAGCTCACCGGGCGGGTGGTCGAGCGGGGCGCCGGCACGGACCTCGCGGTGGTGCAACTCGACGGCGCGGCCGGCCTCCCCGTGCTCCGCGGCGCCGACGCCTCCGAGCTCGCCGTGGGCCAGTGGGTCGCCGCGGTGGGGCACTCCGAGGGGGGCGGCTGGAGCTTCACCACCGGCGCGGTGTCGAACCTCTACACGTCGAGCACGGGCCACGCGGTGTTCCAGACCCAGATCCCGTTGAGCCACGGCAACTCCGGCGGCCCCGTGGTGGACCACGCCGGCCGGCTCGTCGGCATCGCGACCGCGAGCCTGGAGCGCGCGCAGAACCTCAACTTCGCCATCCGGCTCGACGTGGCGCTGCTCGGGCTCACCACGCTCGAGCCGGTGTGCGAGTGCCTCGTCGTCCACGCGCCGGCGGGGGTGCCCGTGTTCGTGGACGGCGCGATGGTCGGCACCGGCCCCCGCGTCGCGGTGCCCGCGCGCGCCGGCGAGCACGCGGTCTTCGCCGTCATCGCCGGTCGCAAGGTCGAGCGCACCGCGCGGTTGCCGGCCGACCGCGTCGTCACGCTGGGGCCCTGACCGTCGCGCCGGACCACCGCAGGCGCAGCGGCCCCCCTCTCAGCCGCCGCGGTTGCCGCTGGCGCTCCAGGTGCCAAGGGTGCTGGCGGCCGGCAAAAGTCTCCTGCGAGGGGGCATAGGTGGTACCTAAGCCCCCTCGCAGGAGACTCGCGTCGACCTAAGCCGCCTCGTAGGAGACAAACGGGGTCTCCGGTGCCCCTCCTGGTGATCCGACGCCGGAACGGCGCCGATGCACCGTCGAACTATCGGCGTTCGTCCGTTCGCATGCTCGTCGTGAGTCGAATGCGTTGGCAGGCGTGTCTCCAACGAAGGGGCATAGGTCGGCGCCTGTCTCCACGACGCAGGCATAGGTGGGCCGGAGGCGCCCTCGGCGCCCTCAGCGCCCTCAGCGCCCGCGTCGCTGCCGAGCGGGTGGAGGTCGACCGCGTAGGCGAACGGGAGCGCGCCCCCGCCGTCGCCCGCGTCGGAGAGGCGCTGGCCGGTCGGCAGGCCGCTCGCGGCGTCGCGCGGGGAGACGACCCCGGCGCTCGTGAGGACGTCCGCGCCGACGACGCCACACGCCACGTCGGTCACGACGTTCGGGAGCGCGATCCGCGCGTCGCCGCGCACGCAACCGTGGACCTTGTCGCTGAACAAAGCACCCGCGCCGCCGATCGTGGCGAAGCCGTCGCCCGAGTCGCACACGATGGAGGGGCCGTTCGTGTCCGGCTCCGAGAACGCCTCGGCGATGATGCCGTTGTCGACCGAGAACAGGCCGAGGTTGGCGGAGACGGTGAACGCGAGCAGGACGGTGGCGAGAGACGTGGCCAAGGGGGGCTGCAGGGTGGATACCCGCCGTATCTCCGTCTCTCCGGCGCCCCTGGCATGTGACCGATGAGCGACGCCGCGCACGCGAGGCCCAGGGCGGCCGAATGCAGCGTTTATTTCTCGGCGAGCCCTCAGTCCCCGTAGATGACTGGCAGCGCCTCGAGCGCCCCCACCGCGAAGAACCCCACCCCGTCCAGCGCCACCGTCGACTCCGCGGCGGCCGCCACGAGCGCGTCGGCCAGCTCGTCCGCGCGGTCGGCG
>CAJBVW010000074.1 GCA_903959175.1 uncultured Pseudomonadota bacterium | reverse complement strand
CTGCCCCGCCCCTCCGTCAACCCCTCCGCCCGGCCCGTCGGGGCACGCCTAGCCGGTCGCCGGAGCCCGAAACCGCGCCTTCTCCGTGCCTCGCGCACGGCTCCACCCCCGGTCCCGCGTCTTCACGCCGTCCGGTCGTCGCCCGCGAGGTCGGGTTGGGCGACGGAGCAGGCGCCCTCGGCGAAGCGGGCCCCCGCCGAGCCGGCGAAGCCGTTCAGATCGAAGCCGAAGGGGGTGCCGGGGTAGCCGCCGTTCGCCTCGATGAGGGCGACCTCGTCGAGCACGCCGCGGATGGTGGAGCCGGGGTTGGCGGGGTCCTGGCAGCGCCCGAGGCCGACGGTCGAGATGCCGCCGAGGGCGTAGATGCGGCCGTCCCCGTCGCGGCCGTGGGTGCCGGCGGCGGGGTAGTCGTTCGCCTCGAGGATCTCGTAGGCGCGGCGGTAGGACCACATGGGGAGGTGGTCGACCTCGACGATCATCCCGCGGTCCATCATGCCCTCGAGGAGGGCCTCGCCGACATCGGTGAGGGTCGCGTTCTGGCACCAGCTCCCGCCGACCGACCCGTCGAGGATCTTCGAGGCGTGCTCCAGCGCCGTCCCCAAGGGGGCCTCGGGGAATTCACTGAAGTCGACCGGCGGATCGGAGAGGTACACGTCGCGGGGCTCCAGGAGGCCGCTGAACGTGACGCTCCCGCCGTCGAAGCCGTTGGACATGGCGTCCACCGGGCAATCCTGCGTCTTGTTGGTGTAATGCCCCGAGTTGAAGAAGTTGCCCAGCTCGATGAAGTCGCCCGAGCCGTCCCCCGGCGAGAAGCGGTTGTCGTACTTGTGGACCGGAAACACCGCCCGGACGCCGCGCGCGTAGTAGGCGTCGAGCTGCGCGTCGACATAGGCGGCGTCGCACGTCGGCGCGCCCGGCCGCGGAGTCAACGTGCACCCGAACAGGTCGGACGCCTCGATCCCGAGCACCACCGCCAACTTTCCGGCGGCGATGACCTCGCGCGCCTCGGCCGGCGTCTGCACGACGCGGAACCACCCCTTCCCCGCCCCGCCGGCCTGCGCGTCGATGTAGTCCTGCATCGCCCAGGTCTCGTCGACGATGCGGTCTACCGCCGTCATGTCCTCGCAGTCGGCGTAGCGGCCCGGCTCGATGCCGTCCCCGACCGAGAAGTTGCAGATGATGGCGTTGGTCGTGGCGTGTTGGACCTCGAGCCGCAGCCCGGCCATCCACGCGCGCTCCAACCACCGGTAGTATTGGGTCTGGTGTGTGGAGCGGTGGACGGCGTCCGGCCAGTCGGGGAAGTCGGGGTAGCCGGCGGTGAGGTGGTTGTCCTCGCTGAGCTCGCCCGCGACGAGGTCGACGAGCATCGTCGTGAGGTCGGCGGTGTTGTTTCCCGAAGCATCGTAGGCGTAGCCGAAGAAGTCGCGCCGGCCGGCCTCGCCGTGGAAGGGCGCGCAGTCGCCCAGCGCGTGCTCCACCCCGAGCCGGTGGAAGGTGCCGCCGTGGAACACCCCTCCCCCGCCGAACGCAAAGTTGGACAGCAGGTGGGAGTGCGCGTCCGCGATGCCGTAGAGCGTGCCGTCGTCGAAGGTGGTGCGGGCGATGGTGCCGGTCGCGTCCAGCGAGAGCTCGGGGAAGGTCGCGCAGCCCTCAGCGGCCTCGATCGTCAAGGCCAGGGCGTCCTCGTCGGGGCCGAGGCCCTCCGCGCCGAGCAGCTTGTCGTTCCGACGGTTGCGGAGCTGGTAGCGGGGGCCGCCCTGCCACGAGGGCTCGAGCGCCCACTCGCCGCCCGAGACATACCCGTCATCCACCATCCCGTCCTCGATGCGGGTCAGGTCGGACTGGAGCGACGCGTCGCGCGTGACGGGGCCCGAGTCCGCCACGAGGTAGCGGCCGTCGGTGTCGTAGAGGAGGTAGACCCCCAGGTCGGCCGCCTGGAGGCGGAAGCGCGCGGGCGTCGCGTCCTCCGCGCGTGCCCAAGTGAAGGTGTCACCGTCGGCGGTGAGCACGTCCTTGTCGGCCTGGAGCGACACGCACTGGTTGGACCAGCCCTCTACGTCGAGGTCCTCGACGGGGAGGCGCGGGTTGCAGCTCGCGAGTGCGAGCAGGGGGAGCAGGGCCGCGGGGGTGGGGGAGCGCATGGGGCGCAGGGTATCGTAGGTTGGGTGCGGGCGGGGGCTCAGCGGGTGGCGACGGGGCGCGCGCCGATGGCGGGGCCGACGCGTCCCTGGCGGAGCCACTTGGGGTGGGCGGGGGCGAGCGCGGATCGCCGGATCGCGTCCGCTTTCAGTAGGCGACGATCGCCACCCGGCGTCCCTCCGAGGTGCCGTCCGCCCGCGTCACGACGTAGGTGTGCTCGCCGGGCCCGACGCCGGGGGCGACGTCGACACACAGTGAGCCGCCCGCGACGTGGCAGGTCACGCCCGCGGCCGGCGTGAACGCGACTGGGTCGTCCTGGGCGCAGGTGAACGCGGCTGAGAGCCGGTACGGCCACTCCGCAGCGCTCGCCACCTCGAAGCGCACGTTGCTCGGGGTCCGCCTCCGGTGGCATTCGCATGCCGATCCCAAACATCGATCGGCCGACGCTCCCGTCCACGGGCGCCACGGGCACGCCCAGCGTGGGCGGACGGGGATCGTGGGCGGCGGCGAGACAACGTGTCCCTGGGCTTTCGGGCCGGGAAGGCGAGGCATGCAGGGCACCCCGGCGCCGCGCGGACGCGGCGCCGTCGGCGTCTTCCGGGCGCGCGGCGAAGCCGCTTGGTCCGCCCGCGCGGCGCGGGCGGG
>CAJBVW010000073.1 GCA_903959175.1 uncultured Pseudomonadota bacterium | reverse complement strand
GTGGCGGCGCCGTCTCGCCGCAGGGCGCCCCCAGCGGCGCTGGGCAGCGCTGCCTCGTCGGCCGGCGGGGCGTCCAGGGCCCGCACCGCCGCGAAGGCCAGCCCGCCGAGGAACACGCCTGCGCCGAGCCACGCGGGCCAGGCGCGGCGGCGGGCCACCGGCTGCGCGTGCAGCACCCGCAGCAATGAGGAGACCTCGGACTCGGTCGGCGCCGTGGCGCGCGCGGCCGCGGAGAGGAGGGTCGGGTCTGCGCCCTCGGCCAGCCGGGCCACGGCGCGCGGATCAGGCTCGAGGCTCATACCGACCTCCCGGCCACGCCGAGCATCCACCCTTCGTGTTGCGCGGCCTTCGCGAACGCGCGGCGCGCCGCGAGCAGCCGGCTGTGTACCGTACCGACGGGGATACCCAACAGCTCCGCGACCTCGTTGGGAGAGCGCTCATCGAGATCGACCAACACAATCGCTTCCCGCTGCGCGTCGGGGAGCCGCGCCAGCGCGCGCTGCACCAGGACGCGGTCCTCGTCGCGCGCGAGCGCCGTGTCTGCGATGGCGGCTTCGCTGGGTTCGGGCGCCGTCTCCAGGCCGAAGAAGCGCCGGAGCGCGAGGCGGCGGCGCTGGTTGGCCAACACCCGGCGGGTGATCTGGTAGAGCCAGCCGGCCGCGGAGGCGTCCCCGCGGTAGCTCCGCCGGGCCTCGAGCGCGGTGGCGAAGACCTCGTGCGCGGCGTCCTCCGCGTCGCTCCCGGGGGCGCCCAGCCGCAGGCACCAGCCGAGCACGGCGCGCGCGTTCTCCCGATACAGCCGCTCGATCGCCGCGGGCTCGCCGGCCCGAAGCGCCTCGGCGAAGGTGTGCTTCTCGGCTTCGGTCACGGGCGCCCCCACGCCATCCCGAGCTCGACGGCGGTCACGAGCTCCGGGCGCTCGTAGGTGTCATCGGCGTCGCCCAGCCAGGAGGTCCCCAGGCCGTCGTATTGGGCGACCACGCCCAGGCCGAAGCGCCACGCCGGGGCCACCGCGCGCCACCAGTGCAGGCGCTCGACGAAGCCGAGGAGCGGCGTGGAGGCCCCGTCGGCCAACACCCACCGCGCCGTCGGGCCCGCGACCACGGCCAGCTCCCCGCCCCAGAGCGGCAGGCGCGCGCCGGCCGCGACGCCGCCGCCGACCCGCTGCTCCGCGATGGCCTCTCCGCCTGTTCCCGAGCGGATCGCCCCGGCGTCCGCCGTGACGAAGCCGGTCGCGGTGAAGCTCCGCCAGCTCGCCGCCCCCTCCACCGCGAGGTGGACGGGCGCGGCGGCCTCGTCGAGCGTGATCCCCGTGCCTGCCAACACCGCGACCTGAGGGCGCCACGGCGCCTCGGGCAGCCGCGCGCGCTCGGGTGGGAGCTCGCGGAGCCACGCCCGCGCGAGGAGCACCTGCTCCGCGGGGTCGGCGGAGGCGGGGCCCTCGCGGGGGCCGTCGGGCAAGTCGAGGTGCAAGCGGCCGTCCTCGTACCACGCGCCGTAGCCCTCGTGGGCGCCGACGCGGAGGACGAACGGCCCCGCCGGCCAGAGCTCGACCAGCGCGGCGCGGGTCGGCTCCACCGCGGCGGGGTCGGCCACCCACCACGCGAGCGCGGAGGCGGACGGGACGAGGAGCAGCGCGATCATCGCTTGGGGCCCCCGAAGCGCACGACGGCGTCCACGCCCGCCCAGATGGGGATCTTGTTCTCCTTCACCGTATCGAACACCCGCTCCGTGTACTGCCACCGCTCGCCGCGGACCCGGAGCGCCCACCGCCCCGATCCAACCGAAGCGGAGAGCCCGATGACCGAGGCGAGGTGGGCCTCGCGTTGGGTGGCGAGGCACGCGGCGTCGTCGCTCATGCCCATCGCCGCGCAGTCCTCGACCGTGTAGACGCCGCCGGCCCCCACCACGAGATCGAGCGCGCCGTCGAAGCGACCGATCGCCCCGCGGGCGAAGCGCACGTCGCCGAACACGCTCGCGCTCCCGAGGATCGGCGAGTAGTCCGGGACGATCTGCACGGCGTCCAGGTACTGCCCGTAGGTGTTCACCGGGTGGAGGGGGTGGCCCGCCACGCTTGCGCCCACCCCGAGCCAGGGGAGCGGCCGCACGACCGTCGCGACCCGCAGGCCGATCGGGGTCATGAACGGGTCGTTGGTCACGAGCTCCGCGCCCACGCCCACGTCCACTTCCATCGCAAACGCCGCAGAGACGAGGAGCGCGATCATCGAGGACTCCGCGCGGGGATGGCGCCCCCCGCAAGCACGGTGAAGGAGAAGACCACATCGTTGGAGAGGAGCGGGGCCTGCCAGGCGTCGCCGAGCGCGTCCGCGCCGTCGGCAACGGCGAGCGTGCTCCCCGCCCGGACCGTGTCCGTGAGTTGGGCGCGCACCGCCACGTTCTTGCCGAGCGAGAGGTTCGCCCCGACCGCGAGCCGGACCCCCGGCATCAGCGTGTCGCGGGTGTCGCCGCTCACGAAGATGCCCTCGTGGTCGACGACCTCGCTCTTGCGGACGAGCGCGAGGTCGAGCCCCGCCTGCGCGAAGGGCCCCCCGGTGAAGCGCGGGGTGAACACCGGCACGCCAACCTCGAACGCGACCGTGCCGCCCGCGACATCCCGCAACGACGCGAGCGGGTTGCTGGTCCCCATCGACTCGGAGACGGCGGCAATGTTCACCGCGATCCCGTCGAGCGTGTCCGGGCGCGTCCCGACGCGGAGCTCGAGCACACCCGCGATCGGGCCCCGGCCGACGCGGCCCCCGACCAGGACGAACTCGGGGATGAGCGAGCCCGGCGTGGCGGCGCCGACGTAGCCGGCGACCTCGAGGGCGTGCGGTGGGTGGGAGAGATCGAGCGGCATGTTGGCCTCCACTTGTACAGGTGTCCCGAGGCCCGGGCGGCCTTCGAACTATTTTCGGGGCGTGCAAAATGGGTGGCGGGCGGGGGGCCACGTTGGCGGTCGCCGGCCGGGTGCTATCGGGGGCCGCGGACGCCTCCCGCCTCCTTGACCCCTACGGCGCGGGCGCGGGCGCCGCCTCGACCCAAACGGGGCTCGACCACGCGCGGTTGCCGTCCTGTTGGCGCGCCCGGAGGTAGTAGATCGTGCCGGGCTTCGCCGCCGGATCATCGACGGAGAAGCTCCAGTCCAACGCGCCGTCCGCCGCGTGGGCGTAGACTTCGGTCCACGCGGCGCCGTCGTACTTCACGACCTCCACGCGGTCCAAGGGGCCGACGCCGTGCAGCGTGCCCGCGAGCGCGACGGTGCCGTCGGCCGGGCGCACGGTGCCGCCCATCGGCACGCCGTCCACCGTGAAGTCGAGCAGGATCCGCACGCCGGTGACGGCGTAGCTGCGGCGGGCATGGAGCCCCTCCCAGATGTCCTTGCGCGTGAGCGCCGGGGCGTTGTTGACTCCCACCCTCCACCGTGTCCACCCCCGAGGCTCCGGCCTCCCGGGGGCCTCGTCCACCGTGTCCACCCGCCGGGCCCCAGCCGCCCGAGGGCGTCCAAGACAAGGTCGACCCCCTTCGCGCCGGCCCCTCAAGGGCCTCGGGCGCCGTGTCGATACCCCGCACACCGCTGAGTCCCGACACCTACGCCCGGACGCTGGACTGCTCGACGTCCCGGGGAACGCCTTGACGCGCACCTGGGCGCCGCCCTCTGCGCCCGTGAGCAGCAGGCCTCACCCTCGCGTCCGGGGGGCGTTACGGGGGGGGACCCCCCGTCCCAAGAGGAACAGAGCCGATGAACATCGCGATTGTCGCCGCGGAGGTCGCGCCCTGGTCCAAGACCGGCGGCCTCGGTGACGTGTGCGGTGCCCTGCCCAAGGCCCTCGCGGCCCTCGGGCACCACGTGATGACCGTCGCGCCCCGCTACAAGGAGTACCCGGACGCCTGGGACACCGGCGTGCGCGCCACCGTCCACCTCTTCGGGCACACGCACGAGGTCGCGTACTTCCACGCGAAGGTCGACGGCGTGCACCACGTCTTCGTCGACCACCCGAGCTTCCACCGCGGCGGCATCTACGGCGACAGCCAGGGCCCCTACGGCGACAACCTCTTCCGCTTCGCGCTGCTCTCCCGCGCCGCCATCGAGGCCGCCGCCCGTGTCCCGCTCGACGGCACGCCGATGGGCGAGGACCTCGTGTTCCACGTCAACGACTGGCACACGGGCCTGCTCCCGCTCTACCTCGAGGCCGTCTACCGCCCCGCCGGCCGCTTCGTGAACGCCGGCACCGTGCTCGGCGTCCACAACGCCGGCCACCACGGCAGCGGCCCCGCCCACGACTTCGCCGGGCTCGACGTGTCCGCGCGGTGGTGGCCCGCGGTCGACTTCGACGGGCGGCTCAACCCGCTCAAGTGCGGCGCCACGCTCGCCCGCAAGATCGTGGCCGTCTCGCCGACCTACGCGCGCGAGATCACGGGCCCGCTCGGCTTCGGGCTCGAGGGCGTGTTCGCGGCCCGCGGCGCCGATCTCCTCGGGGTGCTCAACGGCGTGGACGACGCGTGGGACCCCCGCACCGACCGCCACATCGCCGCCCACTTCGACGCGGAGGACCTCTCCGGGAAGGCCACCTGCAAGGCCGCCTTGCAGACCGAGCTCGGCCTGCCCGTCCGCGCGGAGGTGCCCATGCTCGGCGTCGTCGCGCGCCTCGACCACCAGAAGGGCATCGACCTGGTGGAGGCCGCCGCGCCCTGGCTGATGCGGCACGACGTCCAGCTGGTCCTGTTGGGCAGCGGATCCTCCGCGCTGGAGACCTTCTTCCGGCAGGCGGAGCGCACCTGGCCGGAGAAAGCGCGCGGCTGGGTCGGCTTCAACGAGGGGCTGGCGCACCGGATCGAGGCCGGCGCGGACCTCTTCCTGATGCCCTCGCGCTTCGAGCCCTGCGGCCTGAACCAGATGTACTCGATGCGCTACGGCACCGTGCCCGTCGTGCACGCCACGGGCGGCCTCGCCGACACCGTGCAGACCTTCGACCCGCTCTCCAGCCGCGGCACCGGCTGGGCGTTCAAGAGCTTCTCCGCCGAGGCCTTCGTCGAGGCCCTCGGGTGGGCGCTCTACACCTGGCGCACCCACCCCACGGCGTGGCGCGGCATCCAGGTGCGCGGCATGACGCAGGACTTCAGTTGGGAGCGCTCGGCGCGCGCCTATGTCGCGATCTACGAGTCGGCGCGCCCGAAGTAGGGGTAGGCCGCTCGTCGCTGCGTCACGACGGGCCTTCGAGCTGCGAGCGCAGGTAGGCGGAGCGGGCGTCCACGAAGTCGGCGAGGTCCCCCGGGTCGCAGGGGAGCTCCTTGCGCGGGTCGTCGTCGCAGGCGTCCTCGATGAGGGCGGCGTCCTCTTCGAGCCGGTCGGGAAGGTCGGCGTCCCAGAGGTCGAGGACCTCCCGGAGGCGCGTCGTGAGCGCATCGCTGCACGTATCGTCTTCCCAGCAGCGGATCACGAGGTCGCCGGCGAGGGGGGTGACGAGGTCTCCGGTGGGGGGCACCTGGCGGGTGAAGCTGCGGTCCGTGCCCCACGGCAGGAACGACCACCGATCGGCGACGGGCGCGTGGTAGAGCAGGTAGTTGTGGTGGTTGAAGGCGTATCCGTCGTCGTTGCCGGCCGCGATGTCGAGCGCCCAGTAGGTGAGCGTGGCGGGCACGTCGAAGTTGTCCTGGAGCATGTCCCAGAAGCCGCCGTCGCGCGTACGCTCGGCCGTGTCCACGAGGTCCTCGATGTCGGCGGGCGTCGCGAGCACGCCGCCGGACTCCTCCAGCGTGAACCAGTCCCGCGCGTAGGTCAGGTCGGCGCCGCTCGACTCGTAGAGGTTGCCCTCCTCGTCGCCGTCGAAGGCGCGCTCGATCAGCTCCTCGTCCATCGTCTCCACGAGCGAGTAGAGGCCGTACTCCGCATCGTTGACGAACACACGCGCGTAGGCGATGCGGGGCGCGGGGACGCCGAGCCGGTGGGCGAGCCAGTAGTAGGCGTGCTCCCGCTGCATCGTCGGGTCCTGGATCATGTTGTTCAGCGTGAGGCGCTTCTCGCCGTCGATCCGCTGCGTCGGGTCCGCGTCGTGCACGTCGATCTTGAAGGAGGGCTTCTGGTCGATGGTGCGGAAGGAGGAGCTGCCCTTGAGGCGGAGCGCCACGCGCAGGTCGTCGTGTCGCCAGCGCAGCCCCGCGGAGACCTCGGCGCTGGGGGAGAGGGCGAGCGAGGCGCGGGCGTCGTCCGAGAGGGTGAGGTGGAGCTCGTGGATCGTGGCGTCGGCGTAGAGGCGGTCGCCGTCGCCGAGGTCCTCGCTCTCGGCGACCTCGGGCCAGGGGCGGTCGGACGGGGCGCCGAGGTAGGGGCGGACGTGCTCGATGGGCTCGCCGCTGTCGGGCTCGGACGGCGGGTCGGGCGACGGGCCGGACAGCGCGGTCTCGGGGGCGACACATGCGAAGACGGGCACCAGGAGCTGGAGCAAGGATCCCCCATTCGTATGGAAGATGGTCACTTCCTGTCGGTGGGGAAGGGGTCGGGGTCGGGCTGGCGGGCGCGGGGGGAGGCAGGGCAACGCGACGCGGTGTCGTGCGCGCGCGGGCGGCCCTTGCGTCGGCGCCCGCCGCGGGCCATGTTCGCGGCATGCCCCCCGAGCCGCAGCGCCCGTTGTTCGCGCAGGTCGGTCGCAACGCCGGCAGCGCGAGCGATCCGAAGTCGCGTGGCTTCATGCTGCTGATCGCCGTGGGTCTGCTGGTGGGGACGGGGCTCCTCCTGGGCGACCTCACGGAGCGCGGCCGGTGGGTCACCGTGCGCGTCACCCTCGCCGGCCCCTCGCTCGACCCGGAGCCCGCGCGCGTCGCCGTCCCGCCGGATGCGTCCACGGCGCCCGCCGCGCCCGCCACCCCGGCGCCGTGACCGACGGTTCAGAGCGGGGCGGTGGCGCCTGGTCAGGGCCGCGACAGGTCGAGCACGACGCAGCCGGCGGGCATCAGGACGACGGGGTGGAGCACGCTTACAGCGTGCGCTTCACGTTCCCGTGCTCGTCCCGCTCCGGCGGGCGCTTGGCCTCCGGCGTGGGGGCGCCCTTCGCGGCGGGGGGCGGCGCCGGCGTCACGCTCCGGGGCACGGGGGCGGCCCTCCCGGCGAGCTCCTCGTCCAGCGCGCGCTCGCGATCGTCCGGCACGCCCGGCTTCCCCAACGACTTGATGCCGCCCTTGACGAGGTTCGCGGCGCGTCCGAAGAACGACATGTGTGCCCCTTCTACGGGGGTCTAACCCGCGTCACCGCAGCAGCGTGAGGTAGCCCGGTGACGGCGTCGTGCAGACGATGCAGCGCAGGGCGAGCACCCAGGTGCTCACGTCGTCCACGCCGGTGAAGGCCGCGCCGGCGTCGCTGACGGCGTCGCGCAGATCGACGCTCTCCTCGCCGTAGACGTTGACCGTCCAGCGCTCCGCCGCGAGGGACTCCAGCTCGAAGAAGCGGCCCTCGAGCTCGGCGACGCCTACGTCGTAGCGGCCGATCGTCAGCTCCTGGAGCTCCAGTGGGTCGATCGGGGCGCCCCGACCGTCGCGCGTGAGGGCGTCCCAGGAGACGCGGGGCTCGTCGCCGAGGGTCACCGGCGTGAGCGTCGAGAGGTCGGCCGTGAAGTCGAGGGCGGCGCTCGTGTCGTCGATGTGGACGGTGCGGCCGCCGATCCCGGGCACGAGGAAGTGCAGCATCGCGCTGGGGTTCGTGCGCGTGTGGACGCGGAGGAGCCAGGTGCCGCCGGGCTCGGTGAGGTACTGCGACGGGAGGAAGGGTGTGCCGTACACGTCGAAGCGCGAGAGCAGGGAGTCGGTCTCGCCGGGCTCCGGGTAGCCGCGGGCGAGCAGCCCGACGGACGACTGGACGAGGCTCCCGGTCACGATCGCGTCCGTCACTTCGGCCTGGGTGAGGTCCCGGAACCAGACGAGGTCGATGACGTCGACGTCGGCGGCGGGATCGACGGCGAAGCCCTGCATGTCCGTCGTGAGGGCGCCCCACTCGAGGGTGTCGTTGTCGGCGGCGGTTAACTCGGTGGCGCCGATGTCCATCGCGAGGGTGTAGCTGTAGTTGTTCGTGTCCGTCATCGCGACGACTCCGTCGGGGACGGGGTCGGACGCTGGGGAGGCGGAGTCGACGGGACTGCCGGAGGCGCAGGCGAGGAGCAGGAGCATCACCGCGCCCCCAGCGTCTCGACCGGGTGCGTGAAGCCGAAGAGGCTGCCGATGGCGACCTCGAGCTGCCACGTGAGCGTGCCCGCGGCGTCGAGCTTGTCGATGCGGCCGGCGCTCCCCCAGCCGATCAGCGTGCCGCCGTCCGGGAGGCGCTCGGCCGAGCCCATGAAGGCGGCGTAGAGCTGCTGGCCGCCGTCGTAGGCCCACGCGGAGGAGTAGGTGCGGGCGGCTTCGTCCACGCGGTACTCGACCGCGCGCGAGTAGAGGTCTCCGGTGCGCGGCGTGCGGTTGTCGAAGAGGAGGATGCCGTCCTCCGTGAAGGAGGGGCCGTGCTGGAGCGCGAAGGTGTCGCCGGAGGTGAGGGTGAAGTCGCTGTCGTCGCCGCCGAGCGTCCACGCGAGCGCCCCGTCGGGGGTGAGCTTCACGAGGGTGTCGACGTTGTGGAGCGAGACGAGCCACTCGCCGGTCTCGGGATGCAGCGCGAGCCCGTTCGCGTGCGTCCACTCCAGGCCCACCGCGCTGTTGGGGAAGTCCTGGGTGTTGCCGGGGAGGAGGTCGTCCCACGTGGACCAGAGGGGCTCGGTGTCGCCCGTCTCGAGGTCGACGAGGACGACGCGGTCGCCGGCGATGTCCTGATCGCGGTAGACGCGCGGATCGTAGGCGATGGCGGCCACGCGCCCGTCCGGCGCCTCGAGGATGTCGTGGTGACCGAGCTCGACGCGGGTCTCCGAGAGGGTCTCGCCGGTGAGCGCCACCCGTAGGATGGCGGCGATGTCGACCTGCATCGCGCCGTCCACGATGTAGATGAGGACGCTCTCGCCGTCTGCCGCCATGCGCGCCTGGCACGCCATCGCGCCGACCTCCGTGTGCCACCACCACACGTAGCGGCCCTGATGGTCGACGATGGCGACCGCCGCGTTCTCGCCGAGGATGGTCGTGAGGAAGAGGCCGCGTGTATCAGATGTATCAGGTGCGTCAGATGTATCAGACGTATCAGACGTATCAGATGTATCAGATGTATCAGATGTATCGGTCCCGCCCACGGCGAGCGTGAGCGCCGGGAGCCAGAGGGGCTGCACCTCCGTCTCGAACACCGCGGGCGCGGAGGCGAGCACCTCGCCGTCCTCCAGCGTGGCGACGGCCCGCCAGGTGAGGTCCGCCCCGGCGGGCAGTCCGACGAGCAGGGCCCGATGCGACACGCCGTCCTCCGTGCGGGCGGCGAAGCGGAGCGTGGCGCCGGTGGGCTCGGTGGCCTCGACCACGACGGTGCCGGGCGAAGGGGTCTCCAGCACGACGGTGGCGACCGTACCGATGGTCTCGCTCGGCGTGAGCGTCGCCTCCAGAGCCGCCGGGCCCTCGAGGGGCGCGTCGTCTGGGGAGGAGGCGCAGCCGAGCGTGGGCGCGAGCAGGACCAGCAGGCGAGGGGACATGGGCTCCGGGAGGAGAGGGGAATGCGAAGGGTACGAGCTTTTGGCTCGCCGCGGGAGCGGTCCCCACCGGATGTAAAGGGTTCGTGCGGACGGGGCGTGCCGGGGCGAGCGGGGGTGTCCTTCTTTCGGGGGACGAAGGCGATGACGACGGCACAGCTCGAAGCGACGCTCCGCCTGCCGGGGCCGGAGCGCTACGCCCACTTCCTGGCAGAGGCGGCCGGGGCGCGGCAGGTGTGGGGCCTCTACGACGACGGATGGGCCCTCGCGGAGGGCTCGCGAGGGCGGCGCGTCCTCCCGATCTGGCCGAGCGAGGCCTTCGCCGCCCGCTGCGCGGTGGACCTCTGGGCCGGCTACCAGCCGCGCCCCATCGCGCTCGACGAGCTCTTCGACCACCTGATCCCGCACCTCACGGCGACGGGGACGGAGCTCGGGGTCTTCTACACGCCGTCCGGCCGCGGGGTCATCCCGGGCCACGACCGGCTGATCGAGGACCTGCGCGCCGAGCGGGCGAACATCGCGTAGCGCTACTGCTCGGCACCCAGCGCGAGGGCGATGGGGAGAAGGGTTTCGGGGGTGACGACGAACGGAGTCGCGGCGCACCGGGGCGCGGAGAGGTCGACGCGGCTCGTGGCGCCGGTGGTGCCGTCCACCACGGCGAGCGCGCGGAGGGCGGCGCCGTCCCAGGTCCAGGTGGCGGCGCGGACCTGCTTGCCCGAGATCGCGTAGAAGCGCGCCGCGCGGAGGTGGTCCGCGTCGAGGTCGAGCTCGGCCTTCGCCCACGGGGCGCCGGGGAGCGCGGTCGCGGTGACCGTGGTGAAGGGGGCGCCGCGCACGAGGGAGACGGGCGCCCAGGTGGAGGCGAGGCGCGGGGTGAGGAGGTCTCCCACGGCGAGCTGGCCGGTGAGCCGCTGTGCTGCGCCGACGCGCATCGGGGCGCGCATCGCCTCGGTCTGGAACCAGCCCTCGGCGCCGCGCTGGAGGACGGCCTGGCGGCGGCCCGGGGCGAGCGAGGTGGAGACGACGAGCGTGTCCGTGCCGGCCATCGCGACGCGCCAGCCGGTGGCGCCGGCGGCGTCCGTCACGGTGAGGTCGACCACACAGCGCTGGCCGGAGGGGAGCACCCCGGCGGCGTCCGCGCGGGCGAGGAGCGCGCGGGCGGCCGCGAGGTCGGGGCTGACGGCGGGTGTGGGGGCCTCGGCGCGGGCGTGCCCGGCGAAGCCCGCGACGACGAGGAGCACGACGAGGCCCGAGAGCCCGCGCGAGAGCTCGCCGCGGGTGGCGCGCCACGCGGGGACGGCGGCGGCGAGCACGGCGGCGACGAGGGTGACGGGGAGCACGATGGCGTAGCCCAGGCCGTCGATGGCGAACATCGCTGCGTAGCCGACGCTGTAGCCGGGCGGCGGGGGCATGGGGATGCCGCCGAGGCGCTCGGTGACGACGCGCACGACCTCGGCGATGCCGACGCCGGCGACGGCCCCGAGGAGGCCGAGCAGCGCGCCCTCCGCGACGAAAAGGCCCGCGACGTCCCGCCGCGTGAGGCCGACCACGCGCAACATCGCGATCTCGGCCTTGCGCTCGGACACCACGGCGGCGACCGCGTGGGAGAGCGAGAGGAGGGTGACGAGCGCCATGAGGGCCTGGAACACGCCGAAGATGCGGTCGTAGAGCGCGCGGACGGCCTGGTAGTAGGTGGCGCGGGTGTACCAGGGCTCGGCCGCGAGCTCGGTGTAGCCGCCGTCGGCGAGGACGCGGCGGGCGGCGGCGAGGACGAGGTCCGTGTCGCGCGTGTCGTTGAGGGCGAGCACCAGCACGTCCGCCGCGGTGCCGTCCACGAGCGCGAGCGCCGTGTCGAGCGGGAGGGTGGCGAGCGTGCGGTCCAGCTCCTCGGCGCCGGTGCGGGAGAGGCCGGCGACCTCGAGGTCGACCGCGTTGGTGAGGCCGCGATCCGTCGTCACCAGCGCCGTGACGTAGCCGCCCGGCTTCACGTCGAGGCGGGCGCCGAGGGTCTCGCCGAGCACGACCGCGGCGGTGTCGGCGGCGAGGAGCGCGCGCCCCACGACGGGCCGGGTGACGGGCGCGAGGAGGGCCTCGGCGTCGGGCTCGGTGCCGACGCCCACGAACACGCCGGTGCGGCCGCCGGCGGTGAGCATGCCCATCACGTTGCGGCGCACGGAGCTGCCGACGAGGTGGGCGGCCACGACGGGGTCTGCGAGGAGGGCGGCGCGCGCGGCGTCGAGGCGGGCGCGCTCGACGCGGTGGAGCTCGGGGGCGGGGGCGTCGAACCAGTCGGCGTCCGCGATCTGAACGTGGCCGTTGCCGCCGCGCGCGAAGGTCTCCGCGAGGCCCCAGTAGCGTGCCGGGTGAAGCCGTAGAAGAGCAGGCCGCCCACCACGGCGTTCGCGAGGGCGCCGGCGGTGAGGATCGTGCGCCGGGGGTTGCGGAGCAGGTTGGCGGCGGCGAGGCGGAGGGTCTCGCCGATCACGCGCGCCCCGTCCCGACGACGCCGAGGCGGGGGACGAGGCGCCCGCCGTCGAGGTGGAGCACGTGGTCCGCGCGGGCGGCCACGGAGGCGTCGTGCGTGGCGAGCACGAGCGCGGCGCCGACCTCCCGCGCGGCGCCGAACAACACGTCGAGCACGGCGGCCCCGGTGGCGCTGTCGAGCGCGGCGGTGGGCTCGTCGGCGAAGACGACCTGGGGGCGGTTCACGAGCGCGCGCGCGATCGCGACGCGTTGGCGCTGCCCGCCGGAGAGCGTGCGCACGTCGCGGTCGGCCATGCTGTCGAGCCCGACGGAGGCGAGGAGCGCACCTGCCCGCTCCAACGCGGCCTTCCGCGGGGTGCCGCTCCAGATGGCCGGCAGCGCCACGTTCTCGCGCGGGGTGAGCACCGCCATCATCGGGTAGGTCTGGTGGACGAAGCCGAGGGTGCGCAGGCGGAGGGCGCTCCGCGCGTCGTCGCCGAGGGCGGACACCTCGCGGTCGTCCAGCCACACGCCGCCGCGGGTGGGCGGGTCGAGGAGGGCGGCGACGTGGAGGAGGGTCGACTTGCCCGAGCCGGAGGGCCCCATGAACGCCGTGGCCTCGCCGGGGGCGAAGGCGACCGTCACGTCGACCAGCGCGGGGATCTCGACGGCGTCGAGCTGCCAGGAGCGGGACACGCCGCGGAGGGTGTACATCAGGCCCGCGGCGGGGAACGACGGAGCGGGGCGGGCGGCGGGAGCGTCATGGGCGCCGCCGAGTATACCGGCGCTCGTTCGCGCGGCAACCGGGCACGCGCGTGGCGGCGGCGCGGCGCGTCCGGTTAGAGCGGCGCGCGATGACGATACCCGCCGCTGGAAGATCGGGCCCGCGCGTGCTGGTCCTCGGCTGCGGGGGCATCGGCGGCACGCTCGCCGCCCACCTCGTCGAGGCCGGCGTCGACACCGTCGTCGTCAGCCGCAGCCCCGCGGTGGCCGAGGCCGTCGCGCGCCACGGCTTCCGCGTCACCGGCGTCGGCGGCCCCGCGCGCGCCGTCCCCGGGCGCGTCTCCGTGGGCCTCCCCGCGGGTTCCGGCCCCTTCGACTTCGCCTTCCTCGCCACCCAGCCGTCCGACCTCGCCGCGGCGGCCCTCTCGGCCCTCCCGCACCTCGCCCCCGACGGCCGGCTCGTCACCTTCCCGAACGGCCTCCCGGAGGAGCGCGTCGCCCGCGTGGTCGGCGGCCCCGCCCGCGTCCTCGGCGCCATCGTCGGCTTCGGCGCCTCCCACGCCACCCCCGGCGTCTTCGAGCGCACGAGCGCCGGCGGCTTCTCCGTCGGCCGCCTCGACGGCCCCCCGGACGCCGCCACCGCCACGCTCGCCGCGCTCCTCGCGTCCGTCGGCCCGGTGAAGACCACCGACAACCTCCGCGGCGCGCGCTGGAGCAAGCTCGCCATCAACAGCGCCGTCTCCTCCCTCGGCACCCTCGGCGGCGACCGCCTCGGCGTCCTCCTCCGCGCCCGCCGCACCCGCCGCCTCGCGCTCGAGGTCATGTCCGAGGTGGTCGAGGTCGCCCGCCGCGAGGGCGTCCGCCTCGAGAAGATCTCCGGCACCTTCGATCTCGACTGGCTCGCGCTGACCCCCCACGAGCGCCGCGGTGGCGGCCTCTCGCTACTCCTCAAGCACGCCGTCATCGTGCTCGTCGGCCTCCGCTTCCGCCGCCTCCGCTCCAGCATGCTCGCGGCGCTCGAGCGCGGCCTCGCCCCGCCCGTCGCCTTCCTCAACGGCGAGGTCGTCGATCGCGCCGACGTCCACGGCATCGCCGCGCCGGTCAACCGCGCGCTCGTGACCCGCATCCACGAGCTCGGCACCGCCGCCCGCCGCCCCGCGCACGCCGAGCTCGCCGCGCTCTTCGCCGACACCCGCGGCGCCGCCCTCCGCTGACGCCAACCGCGGGCACGACGCGCACGGCGGGTTAGGGGTCGGGCGCTTTCAGCGGGGTACCCCATGGGTCGCATTTTCGAGACGCGCAAGGCCACGATGTTCAAGCGCTGGGACAAGATGTCCAAGGCGTTCACCCGCGTTGGCCGCGAGATCGCGATGGCGGTGAAGGCGGGCGGCACCAGCGTCGACAGCAACATGGCCCTCCGCCGCGCCGTGCAGAACGGCCGCGCCTGCAACATGCCGAAGGACAAGGTCGAGGCCGCCATCAAGAAGGCGTCGGGCCAGGGCGAGAACAGCTTCGAGGAGATCGTGTACGAGGGCTACGGCCCCGGCGGCATCGCGATCATTGTCTGCACCGCGACGGACAACCCCGTCCGCACCGTCGCGAACGTGCGCGTACACTTCACGCGCATGGGCGGCAACATGGGCAGCTCCGGCAGCGTCGCGTTCCAGTTCAAGCGCATGGGCGTGTTCCGGCTCGACCCCGCCGGCATCGACCAGGAGTCCCTCGAGCTCGACCTCATGGACCACGGCCTCGAGGAGATGGGCGAGAGCACCGGCGACAACGGCGAGCCGCTCCTCGTCATCCGCTGCGCCTTCAACGACTTCGGCACGCTCCAGCGCGCAATCGAGGAGCGCAAGCTCGTCCCCGTCTCGACCGCGGCCGAGTACGTGCCCTCCACGGTCATCGAGCTCGATGAAGATCAGGCGAACGAGGTCTTCGCCCTCATCGACCGCCTCGAGCAGGACGACGACGTGCAGAGCGTCTTCCACAACCTGGGGTAGCCGCGCGTCACCAGTGCCCGGACCACCCGTGGCACGCGCCGTCGTCGCAGGTGAAGAAGTACGGGAACCACTTGGCCGGTACGTTCGCCCAGTGCACGGCCTTCGGTTCGATGTGCGCGAACGCCGCCGGGTCGAGCACGAGCGCGCCCGCGGCGTCCAGGCGGGCGTCGGTCTCGGCGGCCTGCTCCGGGGTCATGCTCCCCTGCTCCACGAGGCTCTTCAGGTGAAGATCTGCTTCCTCCGCCAGGAAGTAGAGGTCGGGCGTGGCGGCGGCGAGCGCCGGATCCGCCGCGCGCGCGGCGAGGAGGTCCTTGGAGGTCGGGCACCACGAGGCCACGACCACCCCCTCGAAGCGGCCCGAGGTGTCGACCGAGCTCCACACGAGGCCGGTGGGGGTGGCGGTCCCGACGTCGAGGCGCGGGGGCACGGTGAACGTGTCGGAGTAGCCAGATTGGCTGCGGAGGGGGCCGCACGCGGCGAGCAGGGCGAGGAGCATCGAGGGGGTTTATCGCCGGGGCCCCTACTGCGGATCGACGATCGTGAGGAACAGCGGCGCCGGGTTGGGACACGTCCCGCAGGTGAGCGCCAACGCCCACACGCCCTCCCCGTCGAAGCCGGGGAAGGGGTCCGAGGGCCCCGAGGCCGCGCCCAGATCGAGGACCGTGCCCGACGTGATCGTGTACCGCCAGGTCTCGGCGGCGAGCGACTCGAGGTCGAGGAAGTTGTCCTGGAGGTCCTGGACGGTCAGATCGAAGCGCGCGACCATCACGCCGTCGACGCGCGTGGGCTCGAAGCCGCCGCCGTGGCCGTCCCGCGTCAGCGCCGACCAATCGAGCCGCCACGGGCCGTCGCGAAGCACCGGTACATGGGCGAGCGTCGTGAGGTCGGCCGTGAAGTCGAGCACCGGACACCCGTCGGTGACGGAGGCCTCGGTCGCGGTCTCGCCGACGGTCGGCCTGAGGAACGCCATCATCCGCGCGCCGACCGCGATCTCGGTGCCCGTGGTGAGCAGCACCATCCAGGTGCCGCTCCCCGCCTCGAAGCGGCCCTCGATCTCGGAGTCCGTGCCGAAGAAGCTCATGTTCGAGAGGTTCAGCCGGGTCGTGTCTCCGGGCAGGTAGGAGAGGTAGACGGCGAGGTCCGCCTGGTCGAGCGAGTCGTCCGACAGGCCGGCCTCGACCTCCTCCTCCGTGAGGTAGGGGAAGACGAGGAGCGCGGTGTTGTCGATGTCCGCGACGGGGTCGAGCGCGTTGCAGCGGAGATCCGTCGTGAGCCCGGACCACTCGAGCGCCACGTCGGTGAGCTCCGCGAGGGGCAGGCTCGGCGCGTCGAGCACGCCCTCGTAGGCGAAGTTGTTCGCGTCCGTGAGGGGCACGCTGCCGTCGGCGGCGGGGACGTCAGCGGCGCCGTCCGTGTCGGCGGCGGCGCCGTCCGGGGCCTTCGCGCACGCGAGGGCGAGGAGCAGCAGGACCATCAGCGCGTGCCGTACATCGAGTCGATCACCTGAACGAAGGTCATGGCCTGACCGAGGTCGAGGTCGAGCTGCCAGGTGACCTCGCCCTCGGGGCTGACGTTCTGGATCTGGCCGGAGCTGGACCACACGACCTGCGTCACGCCATCGTCGAAGCGGTGTACGTCCCCCTTGGCGAACACGTAGAGCATGGGGTCCGAGATGTAGCTCCAGATCTCGTGCGCGGTGCGGGCCTCCACGTCGTACTCGATCTCGACCGCGCGCGAATACTCGCGGCCCATCGGCCCGTTCTCGAAGAAGAGGATCGTGCCGTCGAGCACCTCGAACTGGTGGTGCATCGCGATGGGCTCGCCGCCGCCGCCGCCGCCGTCGCTGAACTCGAACTCGTTGAGCAGGCCGTTGATGGCCCACTGGGGCTCGCCGGTGCCGCGGTCGATCTTCACGAGGCTGCCGAGCGACTTCATGCTCAAGTAGTAGGCGTCCTCCACGGGGTCGTAGTCGAGCGCGTTCCCGTGGGTCCAGTTCATTTCGCCGGGGAACACGCCGATGGCGTCGGGGTCCCAGTTGTCCCAGGCGTTGAAGACCTCCGTGGTCGTGCCGTCCGGCGCGAGCTCGACGATGGTGTCGGCCGAGCGGCCGTCGCGGGTCTCCACCACGATCGACGCGATGGTGCCGTCGGGCAGCGCCGTCATGTCGTGGTCGATGTAGGGGAAGGGGGTCTCGACGACGGTGCCGCCGTCCATCGAGACGCGCACGATCTTGCCGGTCTCGAGCTGGCCCTGCGGGCCGGCGAGGCAGTAGACGACCTCCTTGCCGTCGTCCGTCATGAACGCGCGCATGAGGTTCCCCACCTCCTCCACGAAGCGGTACCAGACGTAGTGCCCGTCCGCGTCGAGGATGACCACCGCGTAGGTCGTGCCCTGGAGCGGCACCACCTGGAAGCCGCCGGGCCACGAGGCCGCCGTGCCCGTCGCGCGGGTGGGGAACAGGCCCGAGGGCAGGCTCTCGGTGGTGATGGTGAGGTCCGGCGAGGGGACCTCGCGCGTGGCGCCCTCGGTGATGACACGGAAATGCACCTCGGTGTCCGCCGTCATGCCGAGGAGGAGCACCTCGTGCGTGGTGCCGACCTCGGTGCTCGGCGTGACGTGGCCGTACGCGTCCGAGGTGCCGAACTCGACGCGGCCCGCGGTCGGCGCCTCGGTGGTCCACCGCACGATGACCACGGTGGAGACGTAGTCGGAGATCTCCGCCGTGATGTCGAAGGGGTCCTCCGCGGGGTCGAGGACGCCGGTGTCGTCGGTGTCGACGTCGCTGTCTCCGGCGCCCGAATCGCCCAACGCCGCGGTGTCGGCGTCCTTCTCGGCGTCGGGGGTGGTGGTGCAGGCGAAGAGGACGAGCAGGGGGAGGGAGCGCATGGTGCTCATTCTACTCCGGCCACGGGCGATCGGATCATCGGTGGCACTGCCGCGGCGGTCGCCCCAATTACCAGAACCGCACGGCGTCAGTCCCCGACGAAGACCCGCTGCACCCGGCGGCTGTCGACCTTCACCAGCAGCTCGTAGGGCATCGATCCCGCCTGCGCCGCGACGGTCTCCGGCCGGAGCACCTGCCCGTCGTGCGCGCCGAAGAGCAGCGCCTCGTCCCCCACGACGGCGTCGGGCACGTCGGACAGGTCGATCGCCATCGAGTCCATCGACACCCGCCCGAGGATCCGGGCGCGTTGGCCGTGCACCCGCACCTCGCCCGTGTTGGAGAGCCGCCACGGGACACCGTCGTGATAGCCGGCCTCCACGATCCCGACGCGGAGCTCGTCGACATCGACGGTGTAGGTGCCGTTGTAACCGACGCGCTGCCCGCGCCCGTAGGTGGCGATCTGCGCGATCCGGCTCACGAAGGCGACGGCGAGCTGGAGCTCGATGGCGTCCGCCACGGCGGGGGAGGGGTAGATGCCGTACAGGCCGAGGCCGATGCGCACCAGGTCGTGGCGGGACTCCGGGAAGCGCGCGGCGCCCGACGTGGCGGCGGCGTGGACGACGAGGGGCTCGTCGCCTTCGGCGCGGATCGCGGCGACACAGGCGTCGAAGCGGGCGAGCTGGCCGCGCGTGTAGTCGTCCTCGGCGGCGTCGTCCGCGGAGGAGAGGTGGGTCATCACGCCGGTGAGGCGGAGGACCCCGGAGGCGCGCAGGAGGCGGGCCGCAGCGAGGGCGTCCGCGGGGCTGACACCGAGGCGGCCCATGCCCGTGTCGATCTCGAGGTGTACGTCACAGGTGGCGTTCATAGAGCGTAACGCGTCCGCTAGGGCGCGCGCGAGCGCCAGGGAGTACACGACGGGGGTGAGGCGGTAGCGGACGACCTTGTCGACCTCCTCCAGGTCGAGGAGGGTCACCAGGATGGGGAGGTGCACCCCGGCCCGCCGTGCGAACGCGCCTTCGTCCGCGGCGGAGACGCCGATCCAGTCCACGCCGCTCTCCTGGAGGGAGGTCGCGACGCGCGCCAACTCGGTGCCGTAGGCCCACGCCTTGAGCATGGCGAGGATGGCGACGCGCGGGCCGCACAGGGCGCGGAAGCGGGCGATGTTCTCGCGGATGGCGCCGAGGTCGACGAGGAAGCGCCGGGGGGACATCGACTCCCAGATCTCCCGCGCGGCGGCGGCGAGGCCCACGTTGCGTGGCCCCTTGACGAGGATCGTGTCACCCGGCTGGGCGAGCGGGCGGACGAGCGCGCGGATGGCGTCCACGTCGGGCGCCTCCAACACGGGCGCGTCCGGGCTCACGGCGCGCCACGCGGCGGCGGTCGAGGCGGAGGCGGGGAAGGGCAACAACACGAGGTGGGTGAAGCCCTTCTGCGCGGCGAGCCGGCCGATGAACGCGTGCTCCTGGGCGTCGTGATCGCCGAGCTCCCGCATGCCGCCGAAGACGAAGATGCGGCGCCCGCGCGCCTCGGGGCTGGACGCGACGGTCTCGAGCGCGACCTGGACGGAGAGGGGATCGGCGCTCGCTGCGTCGTTCACGATGGTGACGCCCTCGGGGGTGCGCCAGGTCTCCATCCGGGTTGGCCCAAACGAATAGTCGTCCAGCGCGGACGCGATCTCGCTTGGGAGAACCCCGAGCCGCGTGGCGACGGTGATGGCGATCAGCAGGTCGTCGATCAGCGGCGCCGCGCGCGTGCGCACCGGGATGGCGAGCGTCGCGTCGGCGAAGCGGATCGTCAGGAGCGTGCCGTTCGGGGTGGCGAGGCGCCCCACCAGGGCGGGGAGGCCCGCGCCCGCATGGACGAGGCCGCAGCGGAGCGACGCGGTGTCGACCACGGGATCGTCCGGGAGGAGCGCCCAGCCCTCGGCGGGGATCGCCTGGAACAGCCTCAGCTTCTCGCGCGCGGTCGCCTCGCGGGTGCCGAAGTGGGAGAGGTGCGCCAGCCCGATGTTGGTGAGCACCCCGATGTCGGGGCGGAGGATGGCGGCGATGGCGTCCATCTCGCCGGGCTCGGAGACCCCGGCCTCGAACACGCCGATCTCGGTGCCCGCCGGCGCCGCGAGGACCGCCAACGGCACGCCGATCTGGCTGTTCCAGCTGCCCGGGCTGGCGGCGACGCGGAAGCGCGTGGCGAGGAGCGCGGTGAGGGCGTCCTTCACGACGGTCTTGCCGTTGCTCCCGGTGACGGCGACGACGCGACCGATGCGGCCGCGGTGCCACGCCGCGAGGGCCTGGAGGGCGGCGAGGGGCGAGGCGACCTCGATGCGCGGCGGATCTCCGACGGAGGCCCACCCGCGCTGGACGATCGCGACGGCGGCGCCGGCGGCCATCGCGTCCGCGACGAAGCGGTGCCCGTCCGAGTGGCGGCCCCCGAGGGCGAAGAACGCATCTCCGCTCACGACGCGCCGGGAGTCGATCGCGACGCCGCGCACCGGCGCGTCGGCGATCGGGCCGCCGCGGAGCTCGCCCCCCACGAGGGCGGCCAGGGCGGCTGGATCGAGGAGGGACACGGCGCTCCGGAGTGCGCCCGCGCCTTAACCCGCGGCCAGCCCGCCCAACGCGGCCTCGATCTTCGTCGCGAGCGCCCGCCGCTGGTCGGTCACGGCGTTTGCCGTCGCCTCGCGGGTCACGCTCAGCCAGTGCGCGCGGAGCACCTCGCGGCGCAGATCGTAGCGCTCGCCCCACCGGAGCGCGACGAAGCCCGCGAGCGGGCCGGCGACCAGCATCCCCAGGCCCGCCCCCGCGCCGAAGAGCGCGCCGGTCGCGATGGCCCAACCGACCCAGGTCAGGGTGAGGATCAGCAGCCCGAGCAGCATCTTGAACGTGCCGACCACGTCCGCGTGGCCCCCGGCGAGCCGCAGCGCGAGCGGCTTGATGAGGCGGTACGGCACCCAGGCGAGGAGGGCACCGAAGAGCGCGATGGGGGCGAGCAGGAGGAGCGGGACGACGGCGGCGACGGGGGAGGGGGCGGTGCCGCGCCGCTGCGCCTCGAGCGCGAAGGGGTCGTTGACGCCGATGGCCTCGAGCTGCCGCACGAAGTGCCGCGTGGCGTCCACCACCTCGGCCACGCGCTCGGGGCTGCGCGCGCTGAGCGCCCGGTACGCCGTCGCGAGGCTGCGCGCGCGCTGGTCGAGGGCCGCCATGTCCGCGCCGCCGTCCGCGCTGGTCCACGCGGCGACGGCCACCAGCCCGCGCCAGATCTCGCGGTCCTCCGCCTCGAGCACGACGGACGAGAGGGCCTCGCTGATCTCCGCGGTGAGCGCGCGAACGGCATCCTGACTCGGAGCCTCCCCCTCGGGCAGGGTCGGGACGGCGATCGGCGCGCCGAAGGTGAGGGCGACGCGCGTGCGGAACACCTCCTTGTCCTCGTACAACATGCCGACGGGGACCACCTGGAGCCCCGCGACGCGGCTCGACAACGCGATCCGCGCGGCGCCTGTCTTGAGCGGCTGGAGCTCGGGCTCGTCGTGGCTGATCCCCTCGGGGAAGAGGGCGAGCCAGCCGCTCCCCGCGAGCAGCCGCCGCGCGCGGTCGAAGGTCTCCTGGTTCTGGGCGGTGTCCGCCTCCTTCGCGCGGTACACCGGGATGGCGCGGAAGGCCGTCAGTATGCGGCGGGCGAGGGGGTTCGAGAACAGCGTGCTCTTGGCGAGGAACGCGACCGGGCGGCCCACGCCGACGCAGAGCACGAGCGGATCGAGGAGGCCGTTCGGGTGATTGGCCACGAGGATCACGGGGCCCTCGGACGGGAGCGTGCCGCTCACGGCGATCTGGCGGTAGTAGAGGCGGATGAGGGCCAGCCACGCGGCGCGGATCGACGAGTCCATGCGGGTACGTAGCGCACGGGCGGGCGCGGCGGCGGGCGCACCCCCCCGGATGACGTTCGCGCGGACCCGAGCTAAGGTGCCGGCCGAGGAACCCCCCAATGCGCTTTTCGCTCTCGCTCATCTCCCTGCTCGTCCTCGCCGGCTGCCCGACCCCCAAGGCCGACGACAAGGACGACGACACCCCGATTGGCGACGACACCGGCCCCGCCGCTGACGCCGACACGGACACGGACACGGACACCGACACGGACACCGATTCGGATACCGACACCGACACGGACACCGATACGGACACCGATACGGACACCGATACGGACACCGATACGGACACCGACACGGACACCGACACGGACGTGTCCGAGTTCAGCTCGTTCGTGGGCTCTGTCTCGGTCTACGCCGAGAGCTACAGCGTGGTTGACTGCGATCTCGACGCCGAGCTCACCGGCACGGCCTACACCGGTGACTGTGTTGACTGTGACTTCGCCTTCGACATCTCCCACACCGTCACCGAGGACCGCACCGACGGCGGCTGCACCGACTACGTGCCGCAGTACTCGTTCATCAACGAGGGGTTTCCGTTCAGTCTCTGGATGGCCCACGCGGACACGTACACCACCCCGACCTACTCTTATTACGGGTACTACTACGGTGGCTATTCGTACACGGACGCCTTCCTCATCGGCTTCGAGTACGACGGCTCCTCGTACTGGTACCTGAACGCGTACGACGGTTCGACCGACAGTACGTTCACGCGTACCGGCAACGACATCGCGTGGTCGTTCAACTACTCCGACTCGTACACCTACGGCGGGTACGCGGCCTACTACGAGTACTGTTCGTACAGCGACTTCGGCTACACGGGCAGCAGCTTCTCGGGCGACGGCGGGACCTCCTCGCTCGATTGTGACGGCGAGACGGTCGACGTGTGGGAGGTCGTCTCCGACGGCACCGCCCTCGACATCTCGGCCGACACCGTGGATGCCGCCACCGCAGCCGACCTCATCCTGTGGGTGAACGATCCGGACAGCTGCGTCATCTCCTACGCGGACGACGACTTCGACTGCACCTACCCGCCTCCGAGCTACGCCTGCCCCTCCAGCCAGATCTCCACCACGATCGCCGGCACCTACGAGGTCGTGGTCCAGGCCCTGGGCAGCTGCGCGGGCACGAGCGCGGAATACCAGCTCAAGGTCTCCGGCGGCACCAGCGTCACGCTTATGCATGACGACGTTCCCGAGTACACCGGCGGCACCACGATCACGAACATCAAGACGGTCGAGGGCAGCGGCACCCTCATCCCGTAGCCGCTCGGCCTCGGAGCGCGCGCGGGGGGCACGGCAGCGTGCCCCCCGCTTCGTTTTTCACACCCCGACCAGGCCCGTCCGCCGCACCCGCTCGAACGTGGGCGCGAAGCGCTCCCAATCCCCGGGGAAGGCCGCGCGGGCGTCCGCCCACTTCAGCGGCGGGTTGCCCGGGGCGGCGGCTTCCAGCACCTCGGCCAGCCAGCCCATCGCGGCGCGACCCGCCTTTACGCGGGTGCTGCCCTCGCGGGTGTGGAGGAGCAGGGCGCCCTCGTCGTCCAGGACGTCCCCGCCGAGCCACACGAGGCGCTCGCCGGGCTCCGGGAGCGGCGCGGTGAGGGCGCGCGCGATGCGGTCGGGGGGCTCGCGGGTGGGCGCGACCGGGCTGTCGAACCAGGTGTGCGCGGGGCGATCCAATTCGCGGCCGCGCATCCACGCGGTGAGCGCGCGGGGGAGCACGGCGTCGAAGGCGTCGGGGTCGGCGCCGGCCTCGTCGGTGTGGAGGAGGTCGTTCGCCGCGAAGAGGTTGGGCGGGAGCGTCGGCACGCCGACGCCGTAGCGCGCGGGGTCGAGCGCGATGCCAGAGTGGCGCGTGAGCACGAAGCGGTGCCAGAACGCGGAGGAGAGGAGCCCGGCGGAAAACAATTGGCGGACGACCTCGAGCGAGTCGACCGTCTCCTCCTCCGTCTGCGTGGGGAAGCCGTACATCAGGTACGCATGTACGAGCACGCCGGCCTTCCGGAACGCGCTCGCCGCCCGCGCGACCTGCTCGATGGTGACGCCCTTGTCCATGCGCGCGAGGAGCCGGTCCGATGCCACTTCCAGCCCGCCGGTGACGGCGACCAGCCCGGCGGCCGCGAGCAGGCGGCACGCGTCGGGCGTGAAGGCGGACTCAAAACGGATGTTCCCCCAGAACGTCGCGATCTGGCGGCGCGCGAGGAGCTCGAGCGCGAGGTCCCGCAGGCCCCGCGGCGGCGCGGCCTCGTCGACGAAGTGGAAGCCGCACGTGCCGGTGTCCGCCGTCACCTCCGCCATCGCGTCGGCGAGGCGGGTGGTCCGCGCGGGCACGTAGCGGGCGATATAGTCGAGTTGGATGTCACAGAACGAGCACTTGCGCCAATAGCAGCCGTGCGCCAACGTGATCTTGTTCCACCGCCCGTCCGACCAGAGCCGGTGCGCCGGGTTGAGGCTGTCAACCAACTGAAGGTAGCCGTCGAGGCGGAGATCGCCGTACCACGCGGCGATGGCGGCGGGGATGTCGAGCGCGGGGGTTACAACCGGCGTGGCTTCGGGGGGCGTTGCGGGGGGGCGGAGCCCCCCTGCCCCAAGAGACGAAGGGCGATCCCACACGAGCCCGTCCCGTGTGCGGGTCCGGTGCCGACGATCCGGCCCGCCCGCGAGGTGCTCCAGGAGCGCGACGAGCGGCCCCTCCCCGTCGTCGTAGACCAGCGCGTCCACATGGTCCCAGAGGCGAGGCTCTGCGACGTCGCGGAGCTCGGTGTTGACGTAGCCGCCGCCCATGATGACGGTGGCGCCGCGCGCGCGCAGCCGGCGGCCGATTCGCAGGGCGCCGTAGAGGTTGCCGGGGAAGGGGACGGAGAGCCCGACGACATCGGCGGTGACGGTGTCCGCGAGGGTGTCGAGCCAGGTGTCGAGCAGGGTGGTGCGGGCGAGGCGCGCGGCGAGGGCATCGAAGGAGGCGGGGCCGACGGCGAGGTGGTGCTGGTAGCGGATGAGGGAGAAGCCATCGTCGACGCAGGAGGTGACGAGGTCGGCGAGGTCGGCGATGAAGAGCGTCGCGAGGTGGCGCGCGGCGTCGTCCACGGCGAGGGGGCCGAAGCCGTCGAGGTCCGCGGCGGAGAGGCGGGGGCCGCGGGGGAGGAACGGCGTGTCGAGGATGCGCGGGGCGAGGGTGCGGTCCTTCCCTTGCAAAAAACGCACAACTGGGTCGATCACGGCCTGGTGGGCCTCGCGGAGGGCGATGGCGCGCCAGGCGGGCTCGGGGAGGTCGTCCACGGTGTCGAGGTGGTCGAAGACGGCGGTGAGGCCGGCGCGCGAATAGAGGCGGAGGATCCACTCGATCCCGAGGTCCCGCTGGGTACAGGTGATGCCGTGGTCGCGCAGGGCGCGGGCGAGGTAGGCAGTCGCCGGGTAGGGGGCGTTGAGCTGCGTCAACGGCGGCAGCACGAGGGCCAATTGCATCCGCGAACGTAGCGCGTCGGTGTCGCGCGCGGTTCGGGGGAGGCTGTGCTATCGTAACGAGTGCGCTTACTTCCCGTCCTGATCGCCATCCCATTTGCCAGCCTCGGGTGCTCCGTCTCCGCCGAGCCCTCCGCAGCGCCGAAGAGCGTGCTTCTCGTCTCGATCGACACCCTCCGGAGCGACCGGATGGGCGCCCTGGGCAACACCCGCGGTCTGACGCCCAACCTCGACGCGTTCGCCGCCGAGTCCACCGTGTTCACCCAGGCGTGGTCGCAGGCGAACACCACCTCGATGTCGCACGCCGCGCTCTTCACGAGCCGCTACCCGAGCGAGCTCGGCGTTCCCGGCACGACCTTCACGCTCGGCGCCGGCGCGCCCACGCTCGCGGAGGTGCTCGGGCTCTACGGGTACGAGCCCGTCGCGTTCACGGCGGGGGCGCACCTCGAGCCCGGGTGGGGGTTGGAGCGCGGCTTCACGAAGTTCGCGGCGACCGAGCCCCTCGGCTCCTTCTGGCACACGCTGCCCGCGGCCGAGGCGTGGCTGGACGCGCGCACGGCAACCACCCCGTTCTTCCTCTTCGTGCACGGCTACGACGCCCACGCGCCCTACCTCGATCCGGCCCCCTACGGCACCGCGTGGACGGCCGCGCCGGGTACGGATGCGGTGCGCCAGCTCGTCGGCACCGAGCTCGTCTTCGGGCAGACCTTGTTCCACGAGGAGAGCATGATGTCCGCGCTCGCGGGCCTCGACCGACCGCGCCCGTGGGACGCCGAGGGGCAGGCCGCGGTGGCGGCCATGGCGGCGGCGGGGAGCCACGGCGCGACCCCCTTCGGAGACACGGACGCCGCCTACGTCCGCGACGTGTACGACGGCGGCGTCGCCTACGCGGACGCGCTCTTCGGCTGGTTCATGGTCGGGCTCCGCGCGCGCGGCCGGCTGGACGACACGATCGTGGTCGTGCTCGGAGACCACGGCGAGGCCCTCGGGGAGCAGGGCCGGTTCGGCCACGGGGACAGCCTCGCGGACGAGGAGCTGCACGTCCCGCTCTACATCCGCGTGCCCGGCGCCGCGCCGCGCCGGGTGGACGCGCCGGTCGCCCTGCTCGACGTGATGCCGACGCTGCTCGACCTCACCGGCGCGGAGGCCCCCGCGGGCATCCACGGCCGCTCGCTCCGCCCGTGGATCGAGGGGGCCGAGGGCCCCGCGCACGATGTGATCTTCGCCGAGAGCAACCTCCGGGCGGTCTCGGCGCGCGGCGCGGCCGGCCGCCTCAGCTTCTCCGGCCTCGGCGCGGGCTCGCCCTTCCTGCAGGGGCTGATGGCCACGTCGCTCCCGACGGACGCCGCGTGGTCCATCGACACGACGGTCGCGGACCCGACCGCGCGCGAGGACCTTCGGCGCGCCCTGCTCGCGTGGCGCGCGACGATCCGCCTCCCGGGCGCGGCGGTCGCGCCGGTCGATCCGGCGCTGCGCGAGGAGATGCGCAAGCACGGGTACTTCGACCGATGAGGCGCGTCCTCGTCCTGCTTGTCGCCGCCGGCTGCGCGCGCGATCCGAAGGATCCGGCGTCCGAGGCCTACGCCGCCCCGTTCGCGGGGGTCATCCTGGCGTTGGACCACGATCATGACGGCGTGCTCGCCGCCGCGGAGTACCCGGTGGACGCGCCGGGGGCGCTCCCGATCGCCGCGGTCGATCACGACGGAGACGGCGCCGTCTCCGCCACCGAGGTCCGGGACGCCGTGTACGCCGTCGACCCCGCGCGCTTCGACCCGCTCGCCGCGCCCCACGCCGGCGCCGGCGGCACCTCGGAGACGCTCGAGCCGTTGGCCGAGGCGCTCCGGTTCCTCGCCTCCGTCCAGGCCGAGCGCGCCCCCGCGTCCACCAGATCGGAAGAGCACACGTTCTGAACTCCAGTCACTAATGCGCATCTCGTATGCCGT
>CAJBVW010000072.1 GCA_903959175.1 uncultured Pseudomonadota bacterium | reverse complement strand
GTGACGGACGATATCGAGGTCGAGATCATCGGCACCACCGACACGGGCGATGTCATCCTCGACACCGTGACGTGGACCGCCACCCTCACCGCCGGGTACATGGACGCCTCCGTCGAGACTCACCTCACCGGCGTCCCGACGCCGCTCTTCGACATCCGCATCGAGGTCGACGGCGGCTCCTCCCTCGACCGCAGCCAGATCGGCGAGTGTGACGAGACCGACAACGAGATCGAGTGGGGCGAGATCGTCTGCTACGGGTAGTCTTCACTGGACATCCGTTCAGATTGAGGTAGAGAGCCGGGGTGGATCCCCGGCTCGTTCTTTTTGCCGGACTGTTGGCGGGCGCCCTCGCGATGGCGTGGGTGCCCCGCGCGCTCCGGCGCGCCAAGCTCGCCGCCCGGTTCAGCCGATCGCGTAGGCTGGAGGCCGGCGCCGCCCAGGTGCTCGCCGCCGCCGGCTACACCGTGCTGGACACGCAGGTCACCGCACCGTGCCGGGTCACGGAGGACGGCGCCCCCGTCGATGCCGACCTCCGCGCCGACTACCTCGTCGAGCGGCGCGGCCGCATCTTCGTGGCCGAGGCCAAGAGCGGCCCCCGCGCGACGGACCTGCGCGAGCGCGGCACGCGTCGTCAGCTCCTGGAGTACGCTACCACCTACGATGTAGATGGAGTCTTGCTCGTCGACATGGAGGCCGAGCGCGTGGTCGAGGTCGCCTTCCCCGCCCTCGCCCGCCGCACCGCGCGCGCCTTCTGGTCGGGGCTGCTGCTCGGGGTGGTCGTCGGGCTCGCGGCGGCGCTGGTGTGGTCCTACAGGAGCAGGTAGCCGATGCGCGCGGCGACGTTGCGGAGCACGCCGTCGAGCACGGGATCGTCCAGGCGGCGGTGGAGGAACGGGAAGTCTGGAAGCGCGTCCTCGGCCCGCTCGAACAGGGCGACCGCGGAAGCGTTCCCGAACATGGACGACGCGTAGTGGATGCCGTCGAGCGTTGGGAAGGCCTCGTAGATCGCGCGCGCCCAGCGCTGCGCCCGGAGACGCGTCCCCGAATTGATCGCCATCGACGCCCCGGCCCGCGTGGGCCACACGCCAGTCAGGTCGAGGAGCGTCAGCGCCCGCGTGACCGCGAAGCCGACGAGCGCGGGGTCGTTCGCGGCGCGGTCGATCACGCGCGTCTCCTGGAACACCTCGGCGACGCACACCGGTCCGTCGCTCGCGCCGTAGAGCACCTTGCGGTCCTGCACGCGCGGCGGCGGGAGGTGTGGGTCGAAGCGGGCGTTGGTCGGTCCGAAGGCGCGGAGGCGGTCCCACGTCGTGGGGTGGCGCCCGCCCTGAAAGTACACGCGCCAGAGCTCGGTCCCCGCGGGGAGCACGTGCACGTCGGGCCCGAGCGCGGCGAGGACGGCCGCGGGGGGCGGCTCCGGGAACTTCGGCATCGGCGCGCTACCCGAGTCCGGCCGCGAGCTCCGCGACGCGCGCGGGGTCGTTGCCCGCGAGGAGCCAGTCGCGCGGGCTCACGGGGCGCTCGTCCTCCCCGACGACGAGGTCGGCGTTGGGGAGGGTGAGCCAGCCGAGCACCTCGACCGGCGAGAGCGACGCGGGGAGGTGGGGGACCACGCGGTCCCAGCCGGGTAGCTCGGCGTTTCCCGACGCGAACTGGAAGCTCGGCACGAGCCAGCCGCGGCGCCCGTGGAGCCCGTAGAGCGTCCGCTGGGCGAAGCGCTGGCGCACCCGCCCCTCGCTCACCCCGAGCCGCGCGGCGGCCTCGGCGGTCGTGAGGGCGGAGGCGAGGATGGCGGCGTGCTCCGCGGCGGCGCGCACCACCGGGTCGTCCTTCCCCATCGCCCGCGGCTCGAGATCGAAGCCACCCCGTCGTAACGCGTCCGCCTCGGGCGCGGTGAGCCCCGAGCGCCCCTCGAAGGGGTAGAGCACCGCGCGGCGGGCCGCGATCGCCTCGACCAGCGCGGCCTCGAGCTCTTCGGGCGCGACGTTCAGGCCGTGCGCGTGGAGGAAGGCGGCGACGAGGGGGACGGACATGACGTAGAGTAGCGCCGCTATCCAACGTTAGCAAGCGCGAGGTGCGGGGGTCAGCCCGTGGCCCGCACCGCCGCCGCGCACTCCCGGAACACCCGCCCCAACCGCGTCTGATCCTCGATCATCGGGAGCTTCGGCCAAGTGGAGCGCTCGCCCTCGCGGATGAAGAGCGCGAGGTCGGCACGGGAGGGGTTGACCACGACCTTGCGGAGGAGCTCCGGCCGGAAGCGCGGGTAGATCTCGATGTCGCCGCGGTAGTCCTGCGTCACCAGGGCGTAGGCGCGGTCCGCGGTCTGGCGGAGGGGGCCGGTCCACTCGGGCATGATGCGCCGCACGACGTCCGCCGCGAAGGCGCCCTGGGCGCGCGCGGTGCTGGACGCGACACCCGCGACCGCCGGGGCCACGCCCGCCTTGCCGCGCTGGCCGCTGAAGGCGACGACGTGCGGGTTGGTCTGGCTCACGATGAAGTGGTTGACGTTGTGGAGGCGCGCGAGGCGGAGCTTCGGGAGGTCCCCGTAGAGGGAGCCGTCCGCCCAACGCTCGCTCGGGACGTAGGCGACGGGGGTGCCGTCGGGGCCGCGGGCGTTGAGGACGACGGGCGGGAAGAGGCCGGGGAGCGCGCTGGAGGCGAGCGCGGCGTTGGCCACGTACACGTCGGGCGCGGTGAGGTGGGAGAGGACGCGCGGCTTCTGGCGGGTGCGCGTGGGCGAGACGGAGATGTTCAGAGCGCGCCCGCTGCGCTGCCAGGCCTCGGCGAAGGTCCACTCGCCGACGTTGTGGCGGAGCACCTCGTGGAGGCGGTCGGGGTCGAGCCACGCGCCGGAGCCGACGGCGCGGCCCGCGGAGAGGGGGAGCAGGCCGTCGAGCCGGATGGTGTCGGTGTCGGCGAACATCGCCGCCACCTCCGCGTCCGTACGCGTGCAGACGCCGGCCGCGATCATCGCGCCCGTGCTCGCGCCCGAGAGGATGTGGGGGAGTACGCCGTCCTCGAAGAGGGCCTTGACCACGCCGAGGTGGTGGAAGCCCCAGGTGGCGCCGCCCGAGAGCATGAGCGCGGTGCGGCCGTACACCTTCCAGGCGTCCTCGAAGCGGCGCGCCTTGGCCTCGGCGGTGAGGCCGAGCACGGGGTTGGCCACGAGCCAGCGCAGGGCAGCCTCGACCTCGTCGAGCCAGGCGCGGACGAGGTGCTTGGTGCCGGCGAGCGCGATGCCGTAGAGCTCGACGGCCGCGATGTCGGCCTGGTGCCGGTAGACGGTCGCGGTGAGGGCCTCGACGAGGCGCAGGCCGTCTCCCCGCTGGCGGAGGGCGCGGAGCGTCTGGACGTCGGCGCGGACGAGGGGCGCGTCGTAGAACTCGGAGTCGTCCTCCGCGCGCCACGCGGCGCCGCCGGAGAGGTGGTCCCAGTCCTCGGCGGCCTGCTTCCACCCGGCGTAGGAGGTGGCGGCGTCGAGCGCGGCGCGGGCGGCGCGGAGGGAACGGCGGGTCGAGGAGGCGCGGAACATCGGGTGGGAGCCGACTACCCGGCTCGCCCGGGCGTGTCGATAGCCCCGGCGCGCCCCGGCCCTCCTGGCTACGCTCGCGGCGCTTCCCACCGGAGCCCCTCTTGGCCACGACGTTCTCCCTCCGCCGCCCCCGCCCGCCCACGCAGGAGGAGCTCCGCGCCCTGCTCGACGAGCCCGAGATCGCCGGGATCGACGCCGTCCCCGAGCCCTGGGGCGACGACGCCTTCGCCCACTTCTCGCTCCCCGGCATCTCCACGCGCGGCGTCGAGATCGGCCCCGACGGCGGCGTCTTCACCGTGCGCGCCCTCTCGTGCTCCGCCCCGGAAGAGCTCGCCGCGGCCGTCCGCCTCGTCGCCGGCCTCGCGCGCGCCCACGGCGCAACCGTGCAGCGCGAGGGCTCCGGAGACCTCGACGCCGACACGTTCCTCGCCACCTTCGACGCCGCCTGGATCGCGACGACCGTGGACGACGACTTCAACAAGGCGCGCACCCTCGCCGCCGAGCGCCCGCTCACCATGCCCGGCCCCACCCGGAACGTGACGATCGGCCCCGCCACCCTCGCGCGCGTCGGGGCCGGCACCGAGCCCCTCCTCCGCGTGATGCGGGACGTGCTCTACCCGAACGGCCTCGAGCCCGAGGACGAGGGCGCGTACTACGTCTCCAAGGGTATCCGCATCGCGCGGGACGGCCGCGAGGTGGTCGTCCACGCCATCGCCTCCGGGGTCGACTACTTCCTCTCCGGTGGCGACGTCTACGCGCTCATGGACGAGCCGACCTGCCACGTCCCCGTCGCCGCGCTCGCGGGCCTCGCCCCCGATCACGTCACCCCCGTGGACGACGCGAGCGTGCGCTTCCGCGCCCTCACGGACGACGCGTGGGCCGAGCTCCTCGACCGCGCCCGCGCCATCGGCCACGCCGATCCCTTCGACGCCGTCCCCGCCCCCGAGCGCGCCGTGCGCCCGCCCGGCACCCTCCTCCCGCTCCTGCGCCCGCCCACCTGGCGCAACCGGGACGCCGTCGCGACCCGTACGCTGCTCTCCGGCGCCCGCCCGGTCGACCACATGCCCCTCGTGACCGTCGTGGTGGACACCCCCACCTCCGTCGCGAGCATGCCCGCTGAGGGGTGGCCCGAGCCCGAGACCGCCACGCTCGCGCTCGCCGAGGCCGCCGCCGTCCGGAACCTCGAGCAGCTCGACCTCCCCTTCGTCGAGGACGTGGAGGACGGCCGGCTGGTCGGCCTCACCGTGCTCGGCGAGTACGCCGCGGAGCTGCTCCTCTCCAAGGGCCGCCTCGACCAGGTGCACGCGCGGCTCGGCGCGCTCGTGGTCGCGGCCGCCCCCGTGCGCGGCATCGCGCGCTTCCGCCGCGGGGACGACATCCAGGCCACCGGCACGCTCATCGCCTGGGCCCGCTACTGCTTCGAGGACGCCGGCCGCAGTGCCGACGCCCAGCCCGGGCTCTCCCCCCTCTGCTTCGGCGTGCTCGAGGGCCGCGTTCAGGCCGTTGTCCAGTCGAAGGGCGGGGACGAGCCCGGCGCGCCGGGCGACGACGGCCCGGACGGCCCCGACGACGAGGACACCGGCCCCACCGAGACCGGCGGCGGCGCCATCGAGCGCGCGGCGGTGGCGGCGCTCCCGGAGCCGGAGCCCACTGCGCCCGCCGGGAAGACGGGTATGATCGTCGGCATCGTCGTGGCGATCGTCGCGGCGGCGGCCCTCGGGTACGCGATCCTCCGCTGAGCCCGCGGCGGGTCGAGATCCGAACCGCGGGCGCCGCCGTACTCCCGGCGTCCGGATAGTCCCGCGCGTGGTGCTCCTCCTCGTCCCCCTCGCCGCCGCGCACGTGCCCTTCGCGCGCGGCACGACCACGATCACCGAGGTCCACGCGGGCCCCGCGGCGGACGGCGGGCAGTGGTTCGAGGTGCGGAACAACGCCACCAACGGCCAGAACCTCGTCGAGCAGGTCTTCACCGACGCCGACGGGGACTCCTTCCAGGTCACCCTCACCCTGATCGTGCGCCCCGGCGAATACGCGGTGTTCGCGAGCGCGGAGAGCCCCGTGGAGCGCGACGTGACGCTCCCCGCCGGCTTCGACCTGCGCCCGGAGGCCGGCGCGGTGCTGCACACGGACCTCCTCGGCGTCGTGGACGAGGTCGTGTGGGACGCGACGTGGGGCGTCGGGGCGGCGCTCCCGCATCAGCTCGACGGCGGGTTGGCGTCGAACGAGTGGGCCAACGATCGGCCGGCAAACTGGTGTCCCGACCCGACCGGCTCCGCGGCCGGCACGCCCGGCACCGACAACACGCGCTGCCCCGGCGTCGAGACGGACGACGACGGCGACGGCGTCACCGAGCTCGACGGGGATTGCGACGACCGGAACGCCTCCGTGTACCCTGGCGCTCCCGACGGAACCGAGGTCCCCGACGACGGCGACTGCGACGGCACGCGCGACGAGGACGGCCCCGGGGACACCGGCGACACCGCGATCGTCGACACCGGGGACACCGCCCCGGTCGACACCGCCGAGACCGGGGACACCGCCGACACCGGGGACACCGCCGCGCCCGACACCGGGGACACCGCCGACTCCGCCAGGGTGGACACCGCCGACACCGACTCCGACACCGCTCCCCCGTCGGACGACGCCGGCTGCGGATCGGGCTGCCGCGCCGGCTCCGCCTGGATGCTCCTCCTCTCGCTCACCGGCGCCGTACGTTCCCCCCGGTCGCGCCGCCGCGGATCGGGTACGTTGCCCGTCCCGTGATCTCCTCGTCCTGCCCCTCGTGCGGCTCTCCGCTCACGTTCCGCTCTGGCGCCGCGCTGACGGCCGTGTGCGACGCGTGCCAGTCGTGCGTGGTCCGCGAGGGGGACATCCTCCGGGACTACGGCAAGATCGCCCGCTTCCAGCGGGACCTCTCGCCCATCCAGCTCGAGGCCCGCGGCAACCTCGACGGGCGCGCCTTCCGCGTCGCCGGCGTGCTCCGCAAGGCGCGCGAACACGTCCGCTGGAACGAGTGGTACCTCACCTTCGAGGACGGCACGGACGGCTGGATCGGCGAGGGCAACGGCCAATGGTTCGCCTACGGCGAGCACATCTCCGTCCCCCCCGTCCGCGCGACCACCGTGGGCGCCAGCCTCACCCTCGGGGACGCGAAGTGGCGCGTCATGGAGGATGACGAGGTCGCCGTCGTCGCCGCCGAGGGCAACCTCCCCTTCCCCGTGATCCCCGGCGAGGGCGCGCGTTACCTCGATCTCCGCCAGGAGGACGGCCCCCGCGTCGCGACGCTCGACTTCGCCGACGTCGACGGCACCGGCCGCGCCGTGCTCTGGATCGGTCGCGACGTCACGCTCGTCCAGCTCCAGATGGAGGGCCTGCGCGCCTTCGCGGGCTGGTCGGACCCCGTGCTCGTCCAGTTCGCCGGCCCCGAGCTGACCGCCGTACGCGCGCTCCAGTGCCCGAACTGCGGCGGCGCCCTCACGATCCGCGCCCCCGGCGACACGCAGCGCATGGGCTGCCCCTTCTGCGGCTCCACCCTCGGCATCGACGCCGAGGGCGACCTCGCCACCGCCGAGCTCCTCTCCCGCGCCCAGAAGGCCGCCTTCAAGCCCGGTCTCCCCCTCGGCACCCGCGGCACCCTCCGCGGGGTGGACTGGGTCGTGATCGGGGCGATGGTCCGCTACGTCGTGGACGAGGGCGAGTGGTCGTGGACGGAGTACCTCCTCCACAACCCGTACCGCGGCTTCGCCTGGTTGGTGGACGACACCAAGCGCCACTGGAGCTTCGTCGAGCCGCTCCGCGGCGCCCTCCCGCGCTCCGCGTCCCGCACCGGCGAGAGCGCCACCCTGCGGCTGAAGAACAACACCTTCCGCCGCTTCCAGACCGGCCAGGCCTTCGTCCGCCACGTCCTCGGCGAGTTCACCTGGGAGGTCCAGAAGGGCGACACCGCCTGGACCGCCGACTACATCGACCCGCCGCTCATGCTCTCGGGCGAGCGCACCGACACCGAGAACACCTGGTCCGTCGGCACCTGGCTCCCCGCGTCGGACGTCGCGCAGGCCTTCCGCGTGCAGCTCCCGACCCCCACCGGCGTCGCCCCGCACCAGCCCAACCCCCACAACACGCCGGCCGCCACCGCCCGCGCGATGCTCCGCGGCGGCCTCCTCCTCGGCGTCGCCGCCGTGCTGCTCGTGCTCGCCCTCGTCCTCCCCGCGCGCGCGCCCCTCTTCGCGCACGAATACATCGTCGTCGGGGGCGAGAACGCCTGGGTCACGGAGCCGATCGTGCTCGCTGAAGAGGCGACGGTCGACGTCACGCTCGACAGCAACCTGCCCTCCTCCCCCGACGTGCTGGTGTCCTTCATCCACACCGGCACCGGCGAGCTCTGGGAGTGGACCACCTACGGCGACAGCACCGCCACCGCCACGCTCCCCGCCGGCACCTGGACCGGGCGCGTCGGCCTCGGCGCCGCCGCCGCGGACCTCGACATCGGCAAGCTCCTCACCGTGAGCGCCACGCGCGATCCGGGCTGGACCCTCCCCGCGATCCTGCTGTTCGTCTACGCCCTCCTCGGCCCGATCGCGTACTTCATGGACGTGGGGGTGTTCGAGCAGAAGCGGTGGGCGGACACGGGGGAGAAGGCCTGATGTTCAAGCTCCACAACTTCCTCGGCTTCGCCTTCGCGATCGTCGTCGCCGCAATCGTGTTGACCGGGTGGGTGCCACCCACCACGCCCCGCGCCGCGGTGCCCGAGAGCGTGCGCGCAAACCCCGGCTCCTACCGCCCGATCTACGTACCGCTCTACCGCGGCGGCGGCGGCGGTGGCGGGAGCGGCGGCGGGTGGAGCGGCGGAAAATAGGTTCCCCGGAGATCCCCGTGCACGACCCGCTCGACCCCTACTACTTCATCGCTACGCTCCTCTACACGGGGCTCGGCATCCTGGTGTTCCTGCTTGCCTTCTGGCTGATGGGGAAGGTCGCGCCCTTCTCCCTTCGCAAGGAGATCGAGGAGGACCAGAACACCGCCCTCGGCATCGTGATGGGCTCGGTGGTCATCGGCCTCGCCATCATCATCGCGGCGGCGATCGGATGAACGCGTGACGGGCGCCCCCACCGCGCGGGTGCTCTTCCTCTCGACCATCCTCATCGCGACGTGCGGCCTCGTCTACGAGCTCGTCGCCGGCGCGCTCGCGTCGTATCTGCTCGGCGATTCGGTCTTCCAGTTCAGCACGGTCATCGGCGCGTACCTCACCGCGATGGGCGTCGGCTCCTGGCTGTCGCGCTACCTCGAGAAGGACCTCGTCGCCCGCTTCGTCGAGGTCGAGGTCGCCGTCGCCCTGCTCGGCGGCTTCTCGGCGCCGCTCCTCTTCGCGGGGTTCACGTACACCCCCGGCTTTCGCGCGGTGCTCTACATCGTGGTGGGCCTCGTCGGCACCGGCGTCGGCCTCGAGCTCCCGCTCCTCATCCGCATCCTCGAGTCCCGCACCAGCCTCAAGGAGCTCGTCGCCCGCGTCCTCGCGCTCGACTACGTCGGCGCCCTCGCGGCCTCGCTGCTGTTCCCGCTGTTCTTCCTGCCCCACGTCGGGCTCCTCCGCACCTCGCTGGTCCTCGGCCTCGTCAACGCGATCGTGGCGCTCTGGACCACCTTCCTCTTCGAGGCCCCCGCGCATGTGCTCACGCGGCTGCGCGTGCTCTCGGGCGGCGCGGTCGTCGCGCTCGGGGTCGGGCTCGCGGTCGCGGGGGACCTGGAGAAGCGCATGGAACGCGACCTGTTCGCGGATCCCGTCGTGATGTCGGTCCAGACCTCCTACCAGCGCCTCGTCCTGACGCACTCGCACCGCGACACGCGCCTGTTCATCGACGGCGCGCTCCAGTTCTCCTCGGTGGACGAGTACCGCTACCACGAGGCCCTGGTGCACCCGGCGGTCGCGGCGGTCACGGCCCCGAAGCGCGCGCTCGTGATGGGAGGCGGCGACGGCCTCGCCGTGCGTGAGATCCTCAAGCACCCCGAGATCACCTCCGTCGTCCTGGTCGACCTCGACCCCGAGATGACCCGCCTCTTCACCGAGCGGGAAGACCTCGCGGCGCTCAACGGCGGCGCCTTGTCCGACCCCCGCGTGACCGTCGTGAACGATGACGCGTTCGCATGGGTGCGGAACTACACGGGCCCCGGCTTCGACGTGGTGATCTCCGACTTCCCCGACCCCAACAACTTCGGCCTTGGGAAGCTCTACACCCTCACCTTCTACCGGCTCCTCCAGCGCATCCTCGCGCCGGGCGCGGCGGTGTCGGTCCAGGCGACCTCCCCGCTCTTCTCGCCCCAGGCCTACGGCTGCATCGTCGAGACCATGCGCGAGGCCGGCCTCGCCGTGCGGCCCTACCACGCCTACGTCCCCTCCTTCGGCGAGTGGGGCTTCGTCCTCGCCTCCATGGCGCCGATCACCGAGTTTCGCCCCGTGCTCGACGGGCTCCGCTTCCTGAACGCGGAGACGCTCGCGACGCTCTTCCACTTCCCGGTCGACCTCGCCCCCCAGGGCACCGTGGTCAACAGGCTCGACAACCAGCTCCTCGTGCGCCTCTACACCGAAGACTGGCGCGAGATGGGCCGGTGAACCGCCGCGCCTTCCTCGCCGGGAGCCTCGCGAGCACCGGCCTCGCGGCGTGCGGGCGCCCCCCCGCCGCTCCCGTTGCCCCCCTCGGGACCGCCGCCTCCGCGGGCCTCGCCGCGCGCGGGCACCGCTGGCAGGCCCCCTTCGTGGCCGGGGGCGAGCTCCAGCGCGCCGACGTCGTCATCGTCGGGGCGGGCGTCGCCGGGCTCTCCGCCGCGTGGCGCCTGGCCGGGCAGGGCCTCTCCGTGCGGCTCCTCGAGCTCTGGTCGGCCCCGGGCGGCACCGCCGTCTCCGGCACCGGGCCGCGCGGCGCCTACCCGTGGGGCGCCCACTACCTCACCCTCCCCGGCCCGGACGCGCTCCACGTCCGTCGCCTCCTCCGCGACGTTGGCGTCATCACCGGCGCCGACGCCGAGGGCCGCCCCACCTACTCCTCCGACGCGTTGTGCCTCGCGCCGGAGGAGCGCATCTGGGACGGGGGCAGGTGGATCGACGGCCTCTGGCCCGAGGCCCACGCCGAGCCCGAGGACCGCCGCCAGCGCGACGCGTGGAGCGCGCTCGTCGCCGAGTGGTCCGCCCGCGTCGGCGCCGACGGCCTGCCCGCCTTCACCATCCCGGTCGCCAAGAGCTCGAAGGACCCCGCGATTCGCGCCCTCGCCGACCGCTCCTTCGCGTCGTTCCTCGACGAGCTCGGCTTCACCGCGCCCGTGATGCGGTGGTCGCTCGAGTACGCCACACGCGACGACTTCGGCGCCTCCCTCACCGATTGTTCCGCCTGGGCCGGGCTCCACTACTTCTGCTCGCGCCGGCCCGACCCCGGAGACGCGAGGGACCTCGGCACCCACGTCCTCACCTGGCCGGCGGGCAACGGGTGGTTGGTCGACCACCTCGTGACGCGCGCCGGCGTCCCCGTCGAGACCGGCGTGGTCGTGCGGCAGGTCGAGGTGGAGGACGGCCGCGTGCGCGTGTGGGCGGACGTCCCCGGCGCCGACGGCACCGCGCGAACCCTGGGGATCGAGGCCGGGTCCGTCGTCCTCGCGGTGCCCGCGCGCCTCGCCCGCCGCCTCCTCGGGGCCCCGCCGGTCGGGACGCCCCTGCGCACGCCCGTCGTGACCGATGGCCCGCTCGACCTCGCCGGCTTCCGCGCCCTCCCCGACGCCGCCCTCCCCGACCACGCCCCCTGGCGCGTCGCCCAGCTCCAGGTCTCCCGCCTCCCGAGCGCGCACGGCGTCCCGACGGCGTGGGACAGCGTGGTCTACGGCGCCGCCAGCCTCGGCTACGTCACCGCGACCCACCAGGGGGGAAACTACGGCGGGCCCTCGGTCCTCTCCTGGTACCAGCCCGTCCTGGGCGATCCCCTCGCCGGCCGCCGCGCCCTGCTCGACGAGCCCTGGGAGGCCGCGCGGGACCTCGTCCTGGACGACCTCGGCCCCTCCCACCCCGATCTGCTCGACGTCCTGGAGCGGCTCGACGTGTGGCACTGGGGCCACGGCACGGTCGTCCCCGCGCCCGGCCTCCACCGCGTCGGCCGCCTCGACGCCCTCGCGGCGCTCCACCCGCGCGTCCACCTCGCCCACACGGACCTCTCCGGCGTCTCCCTCTTCGAGGAGGCGAGCTTCCACGGCATCCGCGCCGCCGAGGCCGTGCTCGCGCTCCACGGCCGCCCCGGCGCGACGTGGCTCTGACGGCGTCCGCCTCTCCCGCCACCGCCGCCCCCACGCCCGCCGGCTGGCTCGTCTCCCCCGCCTACGACGTCGCGTGGTTCAGCGGCCCCGCGCTCCTCGCCGCGGCCGGCGCGCTGCTCCTCCCCGAAGGCGCCGAGGTCGGTCTGCTCGGGTGGCTCGCCCTCGTCGTGCTCGTCGACGTCGCGCACACCTGGGCGACGCTCTACCGTGCGTGGCTCGCTCCCGACGTCCGTCGGGACCGCCCGGGCCTGTTGTGGGGCGTCCCCCTCGCCGCGTTCGGCGGCGCCGTCACCCTCCACAGCCTCGCGCCGACGTGGTTCTGGACGGTCCTCGCCTACGTCGCCGTCTTCCACTTCGTGCGGCAACAGCAGGGGTTCGCGGCGCTCTACCGGGCGCGGGCCGGTGTCCCTCGCGCGGCCCTCGAAGCGCGCGTCGAGCACGCCACCGTCGCGATGCTCTGCGTGTTCCCCGTCGTGTGGTGGCACGCCCATCTGCCACGCGCCTTTTCCTGGTTCACCGCCACGGACTTCCTCGTCGGGCTGCCGGGGTGGGTCGTGCCGATCGCGGGCATCGTTACCGCTGGCTTGTTTGCCACCTGGGCGGCGCTCAGGCTCCGGGGCCGCGTGTGGCAGCCGGGGCGGGACCTCTGGGTGCTCTCCACCGCCGCGAGCTGGACCGTCGGCATCGTGCTCACAAACGGAGACGCCGCCTTCACCCTCGCGAACGTCGTGGCGCACGGGATCCCCTACTTCGCGCTCGTCCACCACGTCGGCCGGCGGCAATGGCGCGACGGCGAGGGCGCGCTCACCCCGGGTTGGTTCGCCCCGGCGGCCCTCGGCGCGTTCCTCGCGATCCCGATCCTCGCGGCGGTCCTCGAAGAGGTGGCGTGGGACGCCCTCGTGTGGCGCGAACACCTCTTCGCCCCCGCCGATCTCCCCGAGTGGGTCGCGACGCTCGCAGTGCCGCTCCTCGCGACGGCGCAGCTCACCCACTACCTGCTGGACGGCTGGCTCTGGCGCCTCGGCCCGCCGGGAAGCGGCCTGCGACGCTGGTTGTTGGGCTGAACCCTACGGTGCGGGCTTCGGCGCGACGACGGGCACCGCCACCCCGTCCCGCACCGTGGCCGCGCCCTCGATCGCGTCCGGCCACTTGCGGAGCACGTCCCCCGAGGGGGCGACCAGGAAGGCGTCGTTGGGGACGGCCATCCCGTAGCCCATCTTGACGTGCGCTCCGATCTTCGCGCGGTGTCCGATGGCGACGCCGAGGAAGTGCGTCTCCGCGCTCACGACGGCGCCGCGGTGCACGACGCGGATCGGGCCGCCGAAGGAGAGGTCGTACGCGGTGGCGGTCATCGCCACGAAGGCGTCGCGGCCGAACACGCACATCTGCCAACCGCCGCCCGCGCTGACGAACGCCCCCGGATAGAGTACGGAGAAGTTGCACATCGCCGTGCGGCCCAGCCGCGCGCCCGCGCCGATCACCGACACAGAGGCGTGCGCGTAGTCCTCGATCTTCGCGCCGTCGCCGACGATGCAGCCGCGGAGGAGCGCGTACGGCCCGACCTCCACGTTGTTCCCGAGCTGGCACGCCTCGACCACGGCCGTTGGGTGGATGGTGCAGCCGGTGCCGACGCGGTTGAGGGCGCGGGCGATGGCGTGGGGCTTGATGCTCCGCGCGCGCAGCAGGATCCCGATCACGCGGAGCGCGCGCTTCCAGAAGGGGGACGCCTCGAACTCGGCCTTCGCCTCCTCGGCCGTGGCCACGAGCGCGAGCAGGTTGACCCGCAGCACGTGGCTCCAGTGCTCGACCCCGTGGACGAGGCGCGTACCGGTCACGAGCGGGCGTTGGGCATGCGCGAAGGCGGGGTGGAGGACCACGGGCGGGGCGGCGCGGAGCTGGAGGTCGACGGGGAGGTCCGGCCCGTCGAGGCTCGGCGGCGCGCCCGCGGCGACCATCGCGACCTCGGGGCGCTCGGGCGCGGTCTGGAGCGGCCCCATCTCGCGGAGCCACGTCTCGTCGGAGATGCGCACCCGGCCGACGCCGCCGGTGGCGCGTACGCACCGCAGGAAGGACGCGGTGAACCACACGCGGTCGGAGAAGACGAGGTACGGCGCGTCCGTCGGGGCGCTCGCCACGAGGGTGAACCCCGCCGCCGAGAGCGCCGCCTCCTGGGCTTCCGCGAGGGTGCCCGTCAGGATGCGGGTCTGTCCGACGGCGTCGTCGAAGGGGGGGAAGGTCGTCCCGGAGGACACGCGCACGGCCAACATCGGTGGAGTGTAGCGCCGCCGCCCGCCCCGTCGTGACGCCACCGCACCGCGCGGGCCCGAGCGTGGTTATGCCCACGGGATGACCAGCCCCTCCCGCGTGCCGCCCGTGACCCCCGCCGACGTCCTCGAGGTCTGGTTCGGCGGCACCGACCTCGGCGTGGCCCCGCGCAGCGAGCTCCAGCGCCGCTGGTTCATGCCGGACCCCGCCTTCGACGCCGAGCTGACCACGCTGTTCAGCGCCCTCTTCGACGACCTCGACGCCGTCGAGGCCTGGGCCGACACCCCCGCCGGCGCGCTCGCCGCCATCGTCGTGTTCGACCAGGTCTCCCGCAACCTCTTCCGCGGCGGCGCCCGCGCCTTCGCCACCGATCCCCGCGCCCGCCGCCTCGCCGCGCGCGTCCTCCAGGCGGGCTGGGATCGCCCCCTCTCGGCCGCCCACCGCACCTTTGTCTACCTCCCCTTCGAGCACGGCGAGTCCATCGCCGACCAGGACCAGGCGGTCGCCCTCTTCGGCGCCCTCGTGCGCGAGGCCACCGGCGCCGACCGCACCCTCGCCCGCTTCTACCTCGACTTCGCCGAGAAGCACCGCGCCGTCATCGTGCGCTTCGGCCGCTTCCCCGGGCGCAACCGGGCGCTCGGCCGCCCCGACACGGTGGCGGAGATCGAGTACCTGACGGGCGGCGGGGAGACGTGGGGGCAGGGGGCGCCGCGGTAAAGGGGGGGGCACCTCTCAGCCAACCACCCTCCCCACGATACACACCTTCCGCCCCCGCACCTCGAACCCGATCCCCTCGGGCGAACGCCGGGCCTCGAAGGTGACGGTCCCCGGGAGCGTCACGGGCGCGACAAACCGCGCGTCGACCGTGCAGGCCTCGGGCACGTCCGCGTCCAGCTCGGCGAGGGCGCGCGCGAGCGTCCACCAGCCGTGGGCGATGGCGGCCTTGAAGCCGAACGGGCGCGCGGTCAGGCCGTAGAGGTGGATGGGGTTGTAGTCGCCGCTCACGGCGGCGTAGCGGCGGCCCTGGTCGGCCGGGACGCGCCACCGGGTGGAGCGCACGAGCGCACCCGTCGGCGGAGGGGCGTCGACGGCCTCGCGCTCGCCGCCGTGGCCCTTGATGGGGCGGGTGAGGATCGTCGTGACGCCCTCCCACACGACCTCGCCGGCGGACGAGACGGAGACGACGAGATCGAACTCGCCGCCGGAGCGCGCGACGCGGTGGCCGTCGACGACGCAGGTGGCCGAGAGCGCCTCGCCCGCCCGAAGGTGGCGGCGGCGCGTGATGCGCTGGCGCGTGTGGACGATGCCGGTGACCGGGAGGGGGAAGGCCGGGGAGGTCATTATCGCGAGCTGCAGGCCCACGGTCGCGACGCCGGGCCAGGTGAGCGGGAGCGGATCCGGCGCCGCGAACCCACATACCTTGGCATAGGCCGCGCACTCGGTGGGGATCGCGTCCGCGCGGGCCTCGATGCGCGGGAGGGTGCCCTTCCAGGCGCCGCGCTTGAGGAAGCTCGTGAGGAGCGACACCGCCGGGGGCGTCGGGTAGTGCAGCGCGCTCACCAGACGCTCCCGCGCCACGCCTCGGGCCACGCGGAGCCGCGGTTGCCGGGGATCTCCCGGCCCTCGTGGTCGGTCACGAAGTTGCCGACATCGGCGAAGGCGCGCTCGGCGTTGACGCGCCCCTCGCGGGACCGGATGGGCTCGATCTTCCCGTCCCGACGCACCGCGGCGACCTCGTGGGGCGCGGCGCGCAGGTCCACCAGGGCGCCCTTCTGCTTCGCGTTGAGGAGCTGCTCCTCGTTCCCGATGGGATCCGCCACGGTCTTGGCCTTGAGCGTCCACACGAGGAGCGCGCAGGGCTCGTCGTCCGGGTAGGCGCCGGAGAGGAGGTCCGCGCCGCCGTAGAACTGCTTGCCGATGTCGTTCTGGTTGACCGGCCCCGCCATGAGGCAGATACCGGCGAGCAGATCGCAGCCCGCGGGCAGGTCGATGCAGCCGGCGAGCTCACACACGAGCGCGCTGCGCGCCGCCGCCGCGCCGAAGGCCCGCACCGCGTGGAGGAAACCGATGCCCGCGGCGTCCACCTTCTTCGGGGCGAGGCCACCGACGTAGATGCGCTGCCCGGCCAGGCCGAAGGCCTTCTTTCCGCGCGCGGCGTTCTTGGAGAGGGAGCGGCCGGTGGGGAGGTCCGCCCAGAGGGGGATGCCGGCGACCAACTTGTCCGTCACCGCGTCGAGCTCGGTGCGGACGGCGCGGAGCCGCTCTTTGCCGTTGGGCGTGAGCACGTCGATGCGCTCGAGGAGCATGAGCTCCTTCGCCGCCTCGCGGTCCACGCCCGTCCACCGATAGAAGGCGTTGTAGGCGGCGCGCGCGGCCATCTCGGTGAGGCCCTGGGGGACCTCCATGTCCTGGCGGGTCTGGTAGGCGGGCGGCGCCTTGTCCTCGGCGTTGACCCCCGGCTGGATGCGCTCGGAGCGGAACGCGAGGAGGTTCGCGCCCACCTTCCGGCAGACCTCGGGCGTCAGCGGCGAGGGCGTGGTCACGTCTCCCACCTGCGCGACCAGACACACGCGCCAGCCGACGGCGCGGTCGGCGTCGGTGAGGCCCACGAGCGCCTCGATCTCCGCGAGCACCGCCGCGTTCTTCGCCTGGAGCTCGGGCCCTGAAAAGGGCGCCATCAGCACGTTCGCGCGGCGGCGCCCGGCGGACGCGAGCAGCGCGGCGCGCTCGAGGGCCTCGGCCCAGATGCCGATGTGGAGGTGCTGGAGGTAGCCGATGGTCGGGATGTCGTCCTGGTAGTGGAACTTCTTGTTCCACGCGCGGACGGGCACGGTCAGCAGGCTCGCAACGGGCTGGTGGCCGATGAAGGTGAGCAGGAAGGTGAACGGCGTGCGGTAGGGCCGGGAGAGGCCCACGTGGGCGTAGGCGGCGCCGTCGAGGACGGGGGAGCCGCCGGGGCGCGCGTCCAGGCCGTCCAGGCGGCGGAGGAGCCCCGCGAGCGTGGCTGCGTCGGCCGGCCCGAGGGTGACCTGCCGGTGGCCCCGGTAGTTGGTGGACTGCCGCGAGGAGAGGACGCCGAGGGAGGCCTCCTCGAAGAGCTCGGCCTCGGTGGGCGCGGCGGTGGGCGGGACGAAGGCGGCGGGGGGCTCGAGCGAGAGGAGCGCGGCGGCCTGGGCGGCCTCGTCCATCGTGAGCGGCACGCGCGTTCGGAACCCGATCGGGTTGGCGGAGTCGAGCGCCTCGGGCAGGTGGTAGCGGTGGCGACGCTCGCCCTCGGCGGCGAAGCGGGCGTCGCGAGCCACACGTTGTTCGGGCGGGGGCGGCGGGATGGGGGTCAGGAGGATGGGCTTCTGCACGGTTCCGGTCGCGGTGGGCGGCGAAGGTACCACCTCGGGCGCGGCCGTGTCCCGAGGGGCGCGTGGGTGTGTGACGCGCGCCCCGCCGGCGTCACGCCGCTGTTGCCGACGCCGGGTTGCGGTATGCTCCCGGCCCCAACCCCCGAGAACGGCACCGATGGCGCTCCAGCACCTCGACGACGAGCAGATCCGCACCTGGACCCGCGAGCAGAAGGACCGTTGGTGGCTGGAGAACGTCTACCGCGGCAATATGCCGCAGCTCACGATCCGCTCCGGCGTGACCGGCTTCGTGCTCGGCGGCGTACTATCGGCGACCAACCTCTACATCGGCGCGAAGACCGGCTGGTCCCTCGGCGTCGGCGTCACGAGCGTCATCCTCGCCTACGCGATGTTTCGCGCCTTCGCGCGCGCCGGCCTCATGAAGGGCTTCACGATCCTGGAGAACAACGCCGTCCAGTCCGTGGCCACCGCCGCCGGCTACATGACCGCGCCGCTCGTCTCCAGCCTCACCGCCTTCATGGTCATGACCGACACGGTCCTGCCCTGGTACGAGATCTTCGCGTGGATGTCCGTCACGTCCATCCTCGGCGTGCTCGTCGCCTTCCCGATGAAGCGCCGCTTCATCAACGACGAGCAGCAGCCCTTCCCCGAGGGCCGCGCCTGCGCCGTCGTGCTCGACTCCCTCTACGCGGACGCCCCCCTCGGCGGCACGAAGAACATGGTCGACGACATGCCCCAGCCCCGCGTGGGCGAGGGCGCGACGCCCCACGAGCAGTGGCTCGGCGGGCTCAAGGCCCAGGCGCTCTTCGGCGCGGCCGGCATCGCGGGCGCCATCGAGTTCCTCAAGCTCGAGGGCTACCAGGAGCTCCTCCAGTCCCGCCTCCTCGGCCGCCCGGCGGACGCGGTGTGGCACCTCCCCGAGAAGCTCCTCGGCTGGTACTACGACCTCGGCGCCCAGTACTCGTGGTGGGTGCCGAAGATCATGGGCACCGACATCCGGCAGCTCGGCATCTCCCCGATCCTCGACATCACGATGTTCGGCGCCGGCGGGCTCACCGGCCTGCGCATCGCGAACAGCCTGATGATCGGCGCGCTCCTCAACTTCGGCGTGCTCGCCCCGTGGATGATCTCCATCGGCGAGATCCTCCCCAAGTCGGTCGGCCCCGACGGCCCCATCTTCGGCCGCGCGCACCTGCTCAACACCTGGTGCCTCTGGTGGGGCGTCGCCATCATGGTCACCGGCTCGCTCGCGGGCCTCGTCGCCAAGCCGCAGGTCATCATCAGCGCCTTCACCGGCATGTTCGCCAAGAAGAAGAAGGACGAGGGCACCGACGTGCTCGGCCACATCGAGCTCCCCCTCTGGGTCAGCTTCGTCGGCGTCCCCATCTTCGCCGCCCTCTCGGTGTTCCTGAACTGGCTCTGGTTCGACATCAACCCCTGGCTCGGCCTCCTCGCCGTGCCGATGATCATCGTGCTCACGCTCATCGCCGCGAACGCGACCGGCCTCACCAGCACGACGCCCACCGGCTCGCTCTCGAAGATCACGCAGTTCACCTTCGGCGCCCTCGACCGCGCGAACCCCGCCACCAACCTCATCACTGCCGGCATGACGAGCGAGGTCGCGAGCAACGCCTCGAACCTCCTCATGGACATCAAGCCCGGCTACATGCTCGGCGCGAAGCCCCGCCAGCAGGCCTGGGGCCACGTCATCGGCGTCATCGGCGGCGGCATCGCGGCCACCTTCCTGTTCTTCCCGCTGTTCCTCCCCGAGTACGACCCGTCGCTCCCGCTCGGGCCGCAGGTGATGACCGAGAAGTTCCCGATGCCCGGCGTGGACATCTGGAAGGGCGTCGCGATGCTGATCGCCTCGGGCGGCAAGGCCCTGCACACCAGCTCGATCATCGCGATGGGCGTCGCCGCCGTCGTCGGCATCGTGTTCGAGGTGCTGCGCGTCGGCACGAAGAACAAGTTCCCGATCTCCGCGGTCGCCGTCGGCCTGGGCGTCGTGATCCCGTTCGACTCGTCGCTGATGATGTGGTCGGGCGCGGCGTTCTTCGCGCTCATGGCCCGCTACTACAAGAAGAAGGACCCGGGCACGACCGGCCACGGCCTCTGGATCGAGAGCCAGGAGCCGATCGCGGCGGGCCTCGTCGCGGGCGCGGCCCTCACCGGCATCGGCGACCAGCTCATCAGTGTGTTCATCCTCCACGGATGATAGAGCGGAGGGGATGAGTACGACGCCGCGCCTGCAGCTCCCCGACCTCGGCGCTGGCGCGATCGAGGCCTTGCTGGAGCGTACGCACGCGCTCCTGTACGCGGTCGACGAGCGCGAGCGCGTGCTCTCGGTCAACAAGGCGATGCGGAACCGCATCGACTACGAGCTCGGCGCCGTGCCCGATCTGCGCACGCTCGTGCGCCTCCTCTACCCGGACCCGGCGTTCCGCGAGGCCGTCCTCGCCGCCCACCGCAGCGCGCTCACCGGCGCCCCCGCGCGGGACGTGGAGTGGGTGTTCACCTCCCGCCAGGGGGACCAGCGGCAGGTGCGCTGGCAGTTCGCGTGCCAGGGCGAGCCGGGCTCCCGGGTGCTCGTCCTCGTCGGCGAGGACGTGACCGACCGTCGCAAGCTCGAACAGTGGGTTCGCCTCCAGAACGCACTGTTGGAGCGCCTCCCCGAGGCGATCATCGTCGCCGACCTCGAGGGCCGCATCATCCACTGGACCGGCAGCGCCGAGCGCCTGTTCGGCTACGCGCCGCGCAGCGCCCTCGAGCGGCCGCTCTCCAACCTCCTCGCGGACGAGAACGCGCGGAGCACCACCCTCGGCTGGATCGATCGGCTGCGGCAGGAGGGCCAGCTCCAGTGGGCCCACGCGCTGCGTCGTGAGGCGGGGGACACGCTAGAGTGCACCCTGCACGGGTCCCGCGTGCAGAACGAGCGCGGGCAGATGGTCGCGGTCGCCTTCGTGGTGAGCCCGGTCGCGGCCGGGGCGGGCGCGGCGGGCCCGACGGAAGAGGTGGGGGACACCGCCCTGGATCGCGCCCTCGGGCAGGTCGCGGCGGCGGCGGTCGTCCTCACGGACAGCGAGGGCCGGGTGCGCATCTGGGGCCGCGGGGCCGAACGCCTCGGGGGCATGGGCGCCGCGAAGGCCACCGGCAAGCGCCTCTTCGACGAGGTCATGTGCTCCCAGGGCCAGTCGTGGGAGGCCCTCCAGACCCGCCTCGCGGGCCGCGGCCGCTTCCATGCGCGCATCTGGGTGGAGCGCCCGAACGGCACCCGCGCCCCGGCCGACGTCGAGGCCCAGGCCGTGCGCGGGGTGGACGGCACGATGGTCGGCGTGTTGTGCGTGCTCGCGGACCGCTCGGAGATGCTCTCCCTCTCCGAGGAGGCCCTCTCCACGAAGACCCAGGCGTTGGACGGCGTGTTCGTCGAGGGCGTGGTCAAGCGCCTCGTCGACGCCTGCACCTACTTCGAGCCCGACCACCGCCAGATCCTCGCGCGCCTTCACGATCTGCGCGGCATCGCCCGCCTCGTCGGGAACGGCGCGTCGATGCGGGACTTCGAGACCTTCACCCGGCGCTCCCGCCTGGGCGAGCTGGACGGCGAGCTCGACGACATCATGTACCGCCTCGGCGAGGGCGTGCACCGCCTCCGCACGCTGGTGGACGACATCGGGCGCTTCGAGGCCGGCGAGGCCGATCCCCCGGGCCCCGTGCGCCTCACGCGCGAGCTGGACGCCGCGCGGGACCTCATCGCGCACCACTTCGAGAACCGCATCCAGATCGAGTACGTCCTCGACGACCTCCCCGCCGCGCGCGCCGCCCGCCGCCCGCTGCTGCGCGGCCTCGTGCTGCTGCTCCTCGCGAGCGCCGCCTCCTGCGAGGGCGCGGAGAACCCCCACGTCGTCATCGAGGGTCGCCACCAGGGCGGCTGGCTCTACCTCGACTGCCGCGACAACGGCGCCGGCTACTCGGTGGACGTGCAGTCCCGCCTCACCGACCTCCCCTACCTCGCCTCCCAGCCCGGCTTCGCCCCGTTGTACCTCGGGCTCGCGCGCGAGTCGCTGCGCCTCGCCGGCGGCAACCTCGAGATCGGCACGGCGGCGGGCACCGGCGCGCGCGTCCGCGTCAACTTCCCCGCGGCGGACGCCGCCGTCGCCGTCCAGTCGGTCGACGTGCCCCGCCCCCCCTCCGGCCTCCGCGGCCGCGTTCTGCTCGTCGAGGACGAGGACCTCCTCCGCCGCGCGCTCGAGCGCCACATCGGCGAGGTCCACGCGGTCACCAGCCGCGCGACGATCGCCGATGCCCTCACCACCCTCGCCAGCGGCCAGTACGACGCCGCCGTGCTTGGCTTCCCGCGCCCCGAGAGCTTCGGCCTCCGCCTGCTCGCCCGCTTCGCCGAGACCGCCCCCGGCCTGACGCGCAACTCCCTCGTGCTCATCCCCGCCGGCCTCAAGCACAGCACCCGCGAGCGCCTCGTCGCCCAGGGGTGGGTGGTGCTCCAGCGCCCCGTCGACTTCACGACGCTCCGCTCGGTGTTGTTCCGCCTGATGCCGGTCGAGGAGCTGATCCTGGACGAAGGGTAGGCGCCCCGCATGGACTTCGGCGCCGTCTCCGACCCCCGCGGCATCGACGACGACGCCCTCGACCGCGCCCGCGTCCTCGCCTGGGCCGACCGCCTCGTCGCGGTGAACGAGCGCCTCGGCTTCACGATGCCGACGCGCCTGTTACGGCCGCCGCCGCCGTTGTTCGGGCCGCGGTAGCGGGGGGCTACCGCCCCACCGACGCCCGCCACGCCGCGTCGAGCGCCGCGAGGTCCTGCCCCGCCGCCCGGTAGCCGTCCAGCGCCGCCGCCTGCCACGCCGCCCGCGCCCCCGCGATGCTCTGCGTGCGCAGCAGCCACGCCGCGAAGGAGGTCGCCGCCGCGACCTCGGCGGGGGTCCCGTGCCAGGACGTCGCGAGCGCGCCCACACGCGGCACCCCCGCGAGCCCCGGCCGCGCCGCCGCGTCGAGGTCCTCGCCGCTGCCCGCCAACGCGCGCGGCAGCCCCACGCCCATCACCGGGTTGCCCGCCGGGCCCCACGCCCGTGTCACCATCACCGCCACCGGGCACGCGCCCGCCCACGGCGAGCCCGCCACGACCCAACACATCCCCGCCGCGGGGTCGTCCGATCCCCCGGGGACCACGCCGCGGTGGGCCTCGTCGGCGTAGGCGTACACGTCCGCCCTCCCTTGGGGCGCCAGCGACAGGTTGCCCAACCCCGCCAGCAGCGCCCACTCCAGGTGCGCAGCGAGCGCCGCCGGGTCGGTGACACGGGTGAGGTCGGCCAGGACGGTGATCGCGCCCTGAGTGGTCGGCTGCCACGCCGCCGCGGGGCTCGGCGCGCCGGTGTCGACGGTGAGCACGAGGTCGTCCACGTTGGCGGCCGCGCCCGTCACCTGCTCCAGCCAGATCGCCGCGTGCGTGGCACCCTCCGGGACCACCATCGAGAAGGCGAGCCGCTCCCAGTCGCCGGTGCCGGTCGTCGACGCGCTCGTGCCCCCGTTGCTCAACCGGGTGTCGAACGCGAGGCTCGCCACCACCATCGCCCCCCGCTCCGGCGCCGCCCACCCGCTGAACACCACCCGATCGCCCGGCCGAACGTCGATGCCCTGGGAGACGCCCGGGCTCTGCCGCGCGCTGCGGGTGCGCTCGAACCGGATCGACGCGCGCCCGGCGTGCACCCGCGCCGAGTCCCGCGCGACCGTCGTGAAGACGGGGGCGTGTGTCGTCCACGCGACGCCGAGGGCGTGCTCGTCCTCGAAGGAGGGGTCGACCAGGGTGACCGGGAGCTGCGGCAGGACGATGCCGAGCTCGGCGTCGAGCGCCTCCACCACCTCGGCGCGACGCCACCCCTCGGGCCACGCGATGCCCACCCCCACGGTGTCCCGCTTCCCGGCGAGCTCGATGCGCACGAGCTCCCCGCCCGACACCGTCGCGCGGACCTGTGTCACCTTCTTCGGGTTGGTCCCCACCTGCTCGGCCAGCCGAACCAGGGCCTGCCACTCCGCGTCGCTCCACTCCCCCGCGGTGCGGATCACCGCCTGGCCGTCCCGCACCCGCCGGATCTCGCTCGGGGGGAACGCCAGGAGCACCGCCAGCGCGGCGCGGGCGGCCGGATCGAGCGCCTGGTAGACGATCGCGGGGTCGGACGCGGCGAGGGCGGAGAGGGCCGTACGATCGAGCTGGGACGCGGCGATCAGGCGATCCAGCCGCGCGTCGGGGCCCTCCGCGGCGAGGGCGGTGGAGAGGAGGCCGGCGAGCGCGACGGGGAGCGGCATGCGTACCTCGAGCGCCCCCTCTAACGGGCCTAAATGCCGGGGCCCCCGTTCCCGGGCCCCAGCCTCGGGCATATCCAAGGATGTACCGAGATGAACCGAAGCAGCGCGCAAGGCCCGGGGGGGTCGGGGGCGCCGCCGACCACCGGAGGATGCTCCATCCATGCGTGCCCCGCTCTTGTTGCTCCTCGTCGCCACCGCTGGGTGCACGATGGACTCCGTGTTGAACCCCGTCCGCATGGGCGCGGGCCGCGAGGACGAGGAGGTCGACCCGCCCGCCCCGGACGTGGACACGTCGATCACCCCGCCACCCGACTCCGCCGAGCTCGGCGACCCGCCCGAGTGTGACGACCAGACCTTCGCCGCCCGCGACGTGCCCAAGTTGGACGCCTGCGACGAGGGCGGCACCGTGGTCGGCACCTTCACGCCCGAGGTCCTCTGGTCGAGCGCGACGTTCGCGACCTCGCCGGGCTCGGCGAGCTGTATGATGCAACCCGTGGTCTGCTCGCTCACGGACGACGACGACGACGGCGACCAGGACCAGGACGACGTGCCCGACATCGTCTTCGTGACGTACTCGCCGGGCGTGCTGCGCGCCGTCTCCGGCGACGACGGGCACGAGCTGTGGGGCGCCACCGGCGCCGGCACCCTCCAGATCACCGGCGGGGCGGCCTGCGGGGACATCGACGGCGACGGCAACGTCGAGATCCTCGCGGCCATCGCGGGCGGCGTGGAGGCCTTCGACCGCACCGGCGCGAGCCTCTGGTCCGTCACCGACTGCGGCGAGAACATCGACGGCATCTCGGATGCCCCCGGCATCGCCGACATGGACCACGACGGCCTCGCCGAGGTCATCATCGGGAGCTGCATCGTGGACGCCTACGGCACCGTCGTCGGCCGCGGCGAGTACGGGTGGGGCAGCTCGCTCAACGTCGGGTCGAGCGGCTACGCGGTCGACCTCGACCTCGACGGCGCCCTCGAGGTCATCACGGGCAACGCCGCGTATCGCATGGACGGCACCGCGCTCTGGTACAACGGCGAGCGTGACGGCTACACCGCCGTCGGCAACTTCGACGACGACGCGTTCGGCGAAGTCGTCGTGACCGGCAACGCGACCATGCGCGTCCAGGACGACGACGGCACCGTGCTCTGCACCGCCGCCATCCCCTCCGCGACCAGCTCGTACGGCGGCCCACCCACCGTCGCCGACTTCGACGCGGACGGGTACGCCGAGATCGGCGTCGCGGCCAACTCCACCTACGTCGTGTTCGAGCGCGACTGCTCCGTGTCGTGGCAGGTCACCGAGACGACGGACCCGAGCTCCGGGAACACCGGCGCCAGCGTGTTCGACTTCGAGGGGGACGGCGTCGCCGACGTGGTCTACGCGGACGAGCGGTGGGTGTGGGTGTTCGACGGGCGCGACGGCAGCATGAAGATGCAGGACGCCACCCACTCGAACAACACGTGGTTCGAGTACCCCACGATCGCGGACGTGAACGCGGATGGCAGCGCCGACATCGTCGTCGCCAACACCCCCGGGCGCTGGGGCAGCATGACCGGCCTGACCGTGTTCTCGGACGACGACCACTCGTGGCAACCCGGCCGCCGCGTGTGGAACCAACACGCGTACAGCATCACCAACGTCAACGACGACGGCAGCATCCCGCTCTACCAGGACGCCAACTGGCTGACGTACAACAACTTCCGCTCGGGCGATCTCACCCCCGGGGCCAGCCGCGCGTGGCCGGACCTCTTCGTCGAGATCCAGGACGTGTGCGTCGACGCGTGTGACTGGGGCCAGGTGACCGTGTGGCTCACCGTCGGAAACCAGGGCTACCAGGACGTGACGGAGGACGTGCTCGTCGACATCTGGGGCGAGACCGAGGCGGGCGCCGTCCACCTCGGGAGCATGACCTGGACCTCCGCGCTCCCCGCCGGCCGCGCCTCCGCCTCCGAGTCGATCGAGCTCACCGGCGTGCCGACGCCCCTCACCGACCTCTTCGTGACCATCGACGGCGGAGACGCCACGTCCTTCGGCACCGTGGACGAGTGCTTCGAGGGGAACAACGTGGATCAGTGGGGGGAGCGGGTGTGTGAGTAGGGTCGGCCCCGCGAGGCCTACGCCCCCGCCATCTCCTTGAGGATCCCGACCAACCCGGCCTCCCGCGCCTCGGACTCGACGGCGCGGAGCATCCGGTCGGCGTTGGGATCGCGGCGGTCCTGGAGGAGCCGCGCCAGGAGCCAACGCGCCTGCACCGTCATCTCGCGATCGCCGAGGCGGGCGGCGGCGGCCCCGGCCTTCTCCAGGGCGTCGGTCACGTCCTCGCCGCGGAGGCCGCGCAGGTAGGCGAGGAACACGTCGTTCATCACCATCCCGCGCTCCCACCCGGACTCCCGCGCCAGCTCCCGGCTCTGCTCGAAGCTGGCGTAGGCGCGCGCGATGTCGCCGATGCGCACCCAGGCGTCGCCGATGTTGTGGAGGTTCACGACCTCGCCGAAGCGGTAGCCGAGGCCCTGGCGCACCTGGAGCGCGCGGCGGAACTCCTCGAGGGCGTCGTGGTAGCGGCCCTCGTTGAAGTGGGCGATGCCGATGTTGTTGACGATCCGGCCGAGGAGGATGCGGTCTCCCGTGCTCTCGGCGTAGGGGAGCGCCTGCCGCAGCAGCGCCAGCGCGTTCGGGTTGTCGTCCCGTCGTAACGCGTGACTGGCGAGCCCGAGCAACATACGCGCGGCCAACACCCGGTCCTCCCCGGCGACGCGCAGCCCCTCCTCGTAGTGGACGCGCCCCTCCTCGATGCGGCCCTCCTCCAGCGCGAGCCCGCCGAGGGCCTCGAGGCACTGGACCTGCCCGGCGACGTCCTTGAGGCGCCGCACGAGGCCGAGCGCGGCGTCGAGGTGCGCGCGCGCCATCATCGACTTGCCGGACGCGGCCTGGATCTGGCCGAGGGCGAGCAGGGCGCGGGCCTCGTAGTCGGCGGGGCCGGCGTCCGCGACGAGGTCGAGGGCGACGTGGAGGAGGTTCTCCGCGCGCGCGCGGCCGAGGAGGAGCGCGACCTCGCCGGCGCAGAGGTGGAGGCGCGCGTCGAGGCGGTCGTCCTGCTGGTCGCGCGGCGCGGCGCTGAGCCAGTTGATGCCGCGCAGGTAGCACTCGAGCGCGCGGTCGAGGAACTGGGAGCGGCGGTGGGCGTCTCCCGCGCGGCAGACGGCGAGGGCGGCGTCCCGGATGCGGCCGCCCGCGTGGCAGTGGGCGGCGTAGGACTCGGCCACCAGCTCGATGCGGGGGCCGTGGATCTGCTCCATGCCGGCCGCCACCATGCGGTGGTACTCGCGACGCTGGATGCCCAGGATGCTGCGCAGCACGCACTCCCAGACGAGCACGGACGCGAAGACGTAGGCGGTGTCGGGGCTGCGGCTCTCCGGCACGATGAGGCCGGCGCGCACGAGCTCGCCGATGAGGAGCGTGGGGTCGTCCGCGCCCACGGCCGCGCCGAGGAGCGGCGGCGAGAACGTGAGGCCGACGATCGCGGCGACCTGCAGCGCCCCCTTCGCAGCGGGCTCCAGCGCGTCGATGCGCGCGGCGATGAGCCCCTGGAGGGTGGGCGGGAGGCCGGGGTCGATGCGGGGATCCCGCAGGCGGCCGGTCGTGCCCTCGAAGTAGATGCGGCCCGCCTGGTGCAGCGCCTTGATGATCTCCGCGAGGTAGAGCGGGTTGCCCTCGGCGGTGCGGCGCACGAGGCGCGTGAGGTCGGGGCCGATCGCCTCGGCGCCCAACAGATCGGCCGCCATGGCGTCCGCCTGCTCGGGGGTGAGCGGCGCGAGCACGACCTCGCGGAGGAGCGCGCCCAGGCCTTCGGGGAGCCGCCCGCGCCAACTGCCGAGGAGGAACACGGGCTCGCCCTCGGCCGCGCGGAGGAGCTGCTCGAAGAGCGAGCGCTCCAGCGGGTCGAGATACTGGAGATCCTCCAGCATGAGGATGACGGGGCCGTCCGCCGCGAGCCCGCGCACGAGGCGCGCCGCCGCGGTGAACATCGCCTCCCGGCCCGGCTCGCGACGCTCGCCCACGTCCACCGCGAAGAGCGTCGCGATGACGGCGATGTCTGACGGCTCCAACTGGAGCTCCTGGAGCCGGTCGAGGCGCTCGCGGATGCCGGGCAGGCCCATCTCGGGGTTGATGCCGAGCACGTCGCTGACGAGGTCGCGGAAGGGGGCGAGGGGGCGATCGCTGCCGAAGGGGATGGCGCGCCCGGAGAAGACGGGGATGCCGCGCCGGCCCGCGAGCTCGCGCAGCTCCCGGAACAGCCGCGACTTGCCGATGCCGGCGTCGCCGGTGATGGCCAGCCGCGCGCCGGTGCCCTCGCGCAGCCCCGCGACCATCTCGCGGAGCACCTCGAGCTCGTCGCCGCGCCGGAACCAGCGCCCCGCCGCCCCGCGCACGCCCGGCCGCCGCTCTCCCGCGAGCAGGAACGTCGGCCGCGTGCCCCGCGCGCCCTTCTTGCGCAGCTCCGGGCCGCGGTCGAAGGGGAAGCGGTCGCCCGCGAGGGCCGCGACGCGGTCGGACACGAGCGTGGTGCCGGGCTCGGCGGCGTAGGCGAGCCGCACGCAGCTCTTGAGCGTGTCGCCCCGGGCGGCGTAGCGGAAGCGCTTGCCGAAGCGCTGGCTAACCGTCAGGTCGCCGATGTGCACGCCGACCGAGAACTCGAGCGCGATCCCACGCTTACGGAGGCGCGCGGCGAGCCGGTGGAACTCGCGGGCGCAGGTGAGGGCGCGGTCGAGGTCGTCCCCGAGGGCGCGGGGGAGGCCGAAGAAGACGGAGAGCGTGTCGTCGTCGAAGCGCTCGGCGACGCCGCCCATGCGGTCCACGAGGGTGCGGACCATGCGCAGCATCCGGTAGTGGATGCGCGCGATGTCCTCGCTCTCGGCGCGGGCGGAGATGTCGGTGAGCCCGTTGACCTCGGCCGTGAGGACGACGACGGAGCGGCGCTCCCCGTGCGGTTGGAGGAGCCGCGGCGCGCGCTCGTCGGTGTGTCCGGGGGTGTGTCCGAGGGTGTGCGTGCCGGTCGCGGGGGTGCCGGCGCTGTCGGGCGCGGAGCCGCCCAGCGGCTCGGGCTCGACGCCCGTGTGCATGTTGTGGAGGTCCTCCGCGAGCAGCTCCAGCTCGGCGCTGCCGCGCTGCCCGGCGATCTCCTCCGCGAAGAGCCGGCGCATGAGCCCGGCGCGCTGCGCGGCGTCCCCGCGGAAGCCCATCTCGAAGAGCAGGGCGCGGAGGTCCTCTTCGAGCAGGGTCGCGTCGGCGTAGCGCTCCGCCGGGTCCTTCGCGAGGGCCTTGGCGAGCACGGCGCGCAGCGCGTCGGGCACCTCGGGGTTGAAGGCGCGCACGTCCGGGATGTCGCAGGCGATGACGGCGCGGAGCTTCTCCTCGGGGTCGCCGTCCGCGAAGAGGCGCCGCCCGGCCAGCATCTCGAAGAGCACCACGCCGAGCGAGAAGAGGTCCGAGCGCCCGTCGAGCGCCTCGCCCATCGCCTGCTCCGGCGACATGTACGCGAACTTCCCGCCGCCGGGCCGCCGCGCGTCCGAGCTCGCGGGGGCCAGCGCGCTGGCGGTCTCCCCGATGAGGCGCGCGATGCCGAAGTCGACGAGCTTCACGTCGCCTTCGTAGGACACCATCACGTTGTGGGGGCTCACGTCGCGGTGCACGATGTAGAGCGGCCGGCCGTCCGGTGCGGCGCGGGCGTGCGCGTAGCCGAGCCCGCGGGCCACGGCGGCGGCGATGGTCACCGCGATGGGGATGGGCAGTCGCTCGCCGTTGCGGCGCAGCACGCGGAGGACCTGCGTGAGGTCCCGGCCCTGGATGTACTCCATGGCCATGTAGTGGTCCTCACCCACCTTCCCGAGGTCGAACACCTGCACGATGTTCGGGTGGTTCAGCGACACCGAGAGCTTGGCCTCGTGCACGAACATCCCGACGAACCTCGGGTTCTGCGCGAGCTCCGGCAGGATCCGCTTGATTACGAGGCGCGTCTCGAAGCCCTCCACGCCGAAGCTCCGGGCCAGGAACACCTCGGCCATCCCGCCTGCCGCGATGCGCTCGAGCAGCTGATAGCGCCCGAATTGGATAGGTAGTTCCTGAGTTTCCTTCATCGATCCAGCGCGCGTGAGCTGCGCGACACCACGATGGTAGACCCTCGGGGGGGTCGGTGTCATTCCCCGACCGCGATGGCGCGGGAACCCGGCCGCGGAACGGCCGCGCCTGACGTGTCAAGGGTCGGTCACGGGATGTCACCCAGACGCCGCCGTGGCGCGTGCCCCTACCCGGCGACGGCGCCCACCGGCACCACCTGCGCGGGCTCGACCTTCCGCGGCGGCACGAACGGCAGCACGAGGAGGAACAGCAGGCCGATCCCCACGTCGGTGGCGAGCGCTTGGGGCAGCGTGAAGCCCCAGCCGCCCTCGGCCGCGGGCTGGAGCGCGCTTCCCTGCCACCAGTAGGAGTACATCGTCACGAAGTTCAACAGCGCCATCGACGCGGTGAACTGCGTGGCGGCGATGCGCGGCTCGGCGATGTCCATGTAGAACGCGCTTCGAACGCCGTACATCAGCCCGACGAACACCGCGAACACCATCCCGCCGACCCACCAGTCCGTGATCAGCCCCTCGGCGCGCGGCCACATCCCGTCGGGGCCCGCCGGGGGCGCCACGAGGAAGCCCGCGGCGTGGAAGCGCCAGGCGAGCCACAACGTCGGCAGCACCGTGCCCGACGCGAAGATCGCGAGCGTGCGGCGCCGGCCGAACCGATCCGAGAGCGCGCCCCCGGTCACGCAGGCGATCGCGAACACCAGCGAGCTCGCGAAGCCGAGGGCCGCGATCTCGTCGTCCGTCATGCCGAGCGTCGGCGTGATGACGTTGCTCACCGTGAGCGAGAGCGCCATGCCGCCCGCGGGCAACAACGAGAGGAGCAACCCCATGAAACCCGTGCGCGTGGTGAAGAACACCCGCCCGACCGTCTTGACGTAGTCCACCACCTCGCCGCCCACCGCGCGCCAGCCGCGCCCCTCGACCTCGTCCGCGGCCGGCGCCAGCGCCTTCTCCGCCACGAACCGAAGCATCATCGTGAGGAGCACGAGGAGGCACGCGGGCACCAGCAGGCTCGCCGTCGAGAACCCGAACACCCCCTTGAGCGCGATGACCCCCGAGCCGCCGGCCGCCATGCCGAGCTGCGCGCCGCCGAACATCAGCCCGTTCGCACGGCCGCGCTCCGCGTCGGTCAGCACCGTCACCGCCATCGCGTCGATCGCGACGTCCTGGCACGCGGCGAAGACGTTGTGGGTGAGCAGCAGCGTCGTGAACAGGCCGAGGCCCACCACCGCGCCGTCCGGCGTCACCTCCGTCGGAAACAGCGCCAGCGCCACGCCCAGCGTCACCAGCATGCCGATCTGCGCCGCGACGATCCACTGGCTACGCCGTCCGAAGCGGCGCAGGTACACGTTGTCGACGATCGGTCCGAACAGCCACTTCCAGGCCCACGGCGCCATGATCGAGGCCGAGAACACCCCGAGCGCCTCCGCCCCCATCCCCATCCGCTTCAGCTCCAGCGCGACCGCGGCCGTGGCGAAGCCCTGCGGCAGCCCTTCTCCGACATAGAGCAAGGTGAAGGCGGCGAGTCGGCCGTTCGGCGTGGCGAGCAGGTTCAGACGCGGCATGCCGCTCCGGGAGGGGGGTCGCCAATGCTACTCCGCGGGGGTGCCCGTGGACAACGGCCAGCAGACACGGCGGGCGGTGGGCGAGCTCGCCAAGGGGGCCCTCGGAGGGGTCACCTCGGAGGGGTCACCTCGGAGGGCCGGAGGGGTCAGACCCCATCACTTATCACCTGCGACAAGCGAACCTCGATTTCTTCGAAGCGGGGTCTGACCTCATCACTTATCACTTGGAACCGCGGGAGCCGGCTCCGAGCAACCGCGCAGAAATTCGGCGCGCGCGCTTGCCGCCCAGTCGGCTGCATGCAGGCTTGCGTCACGATGCAGCTCGTCCACCTCACCTTCGCATCCACTTCGCGGCACGCCCTTTTTTCCGGAAGAGGATGAGCCATCATCCGGCCCGAACGCCCGCCCATCCTCGACCGCAGCCCGGATGGGGCGCGCCGGCCGAAGGCCGGCCGGGTGCTATCGGCCGGCCCGGGCGCCGCCCGACGGAGCCCGGCCCGGGCGCCGGTCTCCGCCCTTCGGGTGACGCCCCCTCGCGCGGGGACCCTCCGGATCCCCGGGGCG
>CAJBVW010000071.1 GCA_903959175.1 uncultured Pseudomonadota bacterium | reverse complement strand
GAGACGGCGCCGCCGGTGGCGCGCATGGCGCGGAACGCGTCGACCGCCACCACCAGCTCCTCGCGGGTCCAGTCCTGGTTCGCCATTGTCGCCTCCAGTCGGGGACCTGTATCCCGGGCCGGTCGCCCGCCCGCCGCGTTGTGCGTCCCCTGTGCGTCGACGCCCCCTCAACTCCTGTGCGCCCCGCCCCCCTTGACCTCCCGCTACTCGCCGCGAACCTTCAATCCTCGGCGAATACCGGCGATGCACTTCCCGAGGTTCTAAACATTGAACCTGAAATGCATCACATCCCCATCCTGCACCACATACTCCTTCCCCTCCACCCGCATCTTCCCCACCGCCTTGAGGGCGGCCTCGCCGCCGGCGGCGACCAGATCGTCCACGGAGTAGACCTCCGCGCGGATGAAGCCGCGCTCGAAGTCGGAGTGGATGACGCCCGCGGCCTGGGGGGCCTTGGCGCCGACCGGGATGGTCCAGGCGCGGATCTCCTTGGGGCCGGCGGTGAAGTAGGTCTGGAGGCCGAGCAGGGCGTAGGTCTGGCGGGCGAGGGCGGCGAGGCCGGCCTCGTTGATGCCGAGGTCGGCCAGGAAGCCGGGGCGATCCTCCTCGGGGAGCTCGGAGACCTCGGCCTCGATCTTCGCGCAGAGGGTCACGGTGCGGGCGCCCTCCTGGGCGGCGCGGGCCTTGACGCGGGTCACGTAGGCGTTGTCGCCGGTGAGGCCGTTCTCGTCGACGTTGCAGACGTAGAGCACCGGCTTGGACGTGATGAGCTGGGTCTCGATGACGCTCGCGAGCTCCTCGGGGGTCCAGTTGCCGGAGCGCGCGGGCTTGCCCTGGTCGAGCATGGCCGCGAGCCTCTCGGCGACCGCGAGGTGGAAGAGCGCGTCCTTGTCGCCGAACTTCGACAGCTTCTTGCAGCGGTCGACGCGCTTCTGGGCGGTGTCGAGGTCGGCGAGGCAGAGCTCGATGTCGATGGTCTCGATGTCGCGGTCGGGGTCGACGCCGCCGTCGACATGGACGACGTCCGGGTCCTCGAAGCAGCGCACGACGTGGAGGATGGCGTCCACCGAGCGGATGTGGCCGAGGAACTGGTTGCCCAGGCCCTCGCCCTTGCTCGCGCCGCGCACCAGGCCGGCGATGTCGACGATCTCGACGGCCGCGGGCAGGAGCTGCTTGGAGGCGATGACGCCCTGGATCTTCTTGAGCCGGGGGTCGGGCACCGCGACGATGCCGATGTTCGGCTCGATCGTGCAGAAGGGGTAGTTCGCGGCTGCTGCGCCCGCGGCGGTGAGGGCGTTGAAGAGGGTGCTCTTCCCGACGTTCGGGAGGCCCACGATACCTGCCTGCACGGCCATGATCCGCTCCAAAGGGCCGCACGGCTAACCGATCCTGCGACGCGTGTCCCTCCCCGGCGGCACCTTCCGCGGCCCCGCCCGGCGAATCGACACGATCAGCGCGCGTCCACGCAGCAGCGGGTCGCGATGGTCCCGGAGAAGTCGGGGGGATGGTCGAGGAACGGCCCGACCGTACAGGTCGCGTTGCCCTGGCCCGCGTAGTAGGCGCCGCCCATCTTGGCCGCGAGGGGGAGGCCGTCCTCGCCCGAGGTCTCCGGATCGGCCCACTCCCAGGCGTTGCCGATCTGGTCGAAGACGCCCGCCGGGGTGCGGCAGTCGGGCAGCGATCCGGTAGGTTGGAGCAAGTCCCACTCGGAGGTGCCGTCGGGAGCGGGGATGGCGCAGACGGTCTCGGGGGCCGGCTCCTCACCCCAGGGGAGGGAGCTCGCGCCGCACGCGGCCTGCCACTCGGTGACCGTGCAGAGGTGGCGGCCCGCGCTCGAGCAGGCGCCGCTCGCCTGGTACCAGGAGAGGTCCACCGTCGGGATGACCCCGGCGATCGAGGTCGCTACGGCCGTGGTGGTCGAGCTGGGCCAGATGAGGCCGTCGTCGGTGAAGCCGAGCGCCCCCTCGAGGGTGGCCTCGTACGCGCCGATGCAGAAGGCGCCGACCTGGACCATGTCGGGGGGGCAGGGGCCCGCCCAGGTGTCGGTCGCGGTGTCGGCGGTGTCCGCGGTGTCGACCGGGTCGGGCGCGGCGGTGTCGGCGTCGTCAGCCGCGCAGGCGAGGAGGAGGAGGGCCAGCATCCGCGCAGGGTAGCAGACGGCGGCGGGGGACTGATACATCCGGGGCATGTATCAGCGTGTATCAGTCGCAAGAAGGGCGCCCCCACCGCGCGGAGCGCCCTGCCCGGTCGCGCGGAGCGCTACTCGATGGTGATGTTGATCGTCTCGGTCCACACCGGCGCGGCGAGCGAGGTGTGGTCGTTGTTCACGAGCTCCAGGTAGATCTCGTGCGCGCCGGGGCCGAACCCCGTGATCAGCGTCGAGTCGACCACGTCGTAGTTGTAGTAGAAGCCGTCCACGTAGACGTGGTAGTGCCCCATCCCGTCCACGGGGTCGGTCCCGACGGCGTCGAGCGACGTGTAGATGAAGTTCTCCACGGTCGAGTTGATGTAGAACCCCGTGTCCGTCACGACCTCACCGTCCACCGGCGAGGTGATGGTGAGGTCCGGACGGGTCGCGGAGACGGTGAAGCGCGCGGCGTCCACAGAGCCCTCGAGCTCGGTGTGGTCGTTGTCCGCGAGGCGGACCTCGACGACGTGGGCGCCGGCCGCGACGTGGTACAGCGTCGCGCTCTCTCCGGCGCTGAAGTCCTGATACACGCCGTCGAGGTACACATGGTAGTGCCCCTCGCCCGCCACCGCGGCGCCGCCCACCGCGTCCCCCGCGAGGCCGAAGTTGGTGACGCTCACGGGCACGATCACCGTCGCGCTGTTGATCTCTGCCGCGAACGCGGTCTTGTCGATCGAGATGCCGGCGGCGTCGCCCGCCACGTTCACCGTGATGGTGTCCATCACCGGCGTCGGGAGCGACGCGTGCGCGGAATTCACGAGCTCGACCGTCACCGTGTGCTCGCCGGCGGAGAGCTGCGGCACGAGGACGCGCGCGGTGTCGGTGCCGTAGTCGTAGTACGCGCCGTCGATGAGCACATGGTAGTGCCCCTGGCCGACGGTGGGGGCGCCGCCGATGTCCTCGGACATCGCGAAGTCGGTGAGCGAGACGGCGAGCGTCGTCGAGTTGACGGACAGCGCGGCCCCGTCCGCCGGGGAGAGGATCTCGACCGCGGGGTTCAGGACGGTGACCGTCACCGAGTCCATCACGGTGGACTCGGTGTGGTCGTTGCCGGCGAGCACGGTCGAGATCGTGTGCGTGCCGGAGGTCAGGCCCGCGAGCGTGTAGGTGAGGGCCGCGGTGGCGTCGACGTACTCGTTGTCGAGCTTGATGTGGACGTGCCCCTCGCCCGCGACCGGCACGAGGTCCGCGTTGGCGAGCGCGTCGGCGTCGAGGACGAACCCGGCGACCGTGTAGGTCAGGGCGGCGTCCGTGTAGAGCGTGGCGCCGTCCGGAGGGGAGGTGATCTCGATGGAGGCGACGTCGGTATCGGTGTCCGTATCTGTGTCCGTATCGGTGTCCGTATCGGTGTCCGTATCGGTGTCCGTATCGGTCTCGCCCGTGTCGACGGCGTCGTCCTTGGGTCGGCAGCCGACGAGGGCGGAGCTGAGGCAGAGCGCGAGGATCAGGCTGGAACGAAGCATGGGTGTCTCCTGTGGGGGCCCGGATGCGGGG
>CAJBVW010000070.1 GCA_903959175.1 uncultured Pseudomonadota bacterium | reverse complement strand
GGTCGGCCGGCTTCGGCGCTTCGTCCGCCCACACCAGCACGGTGAACTCGACGCGGCGGCTGGCGCTCTGCCCCTCGACGGGGCGCGCCTCGCCGGTGCCCACCGCCTCCAGGCGCGCGCGGTCGATGCCGGCCGCGACGAGCCAGTCCACGCACGCGACGGCCCGGCGTCGCGACAAGTCGAGGTTGTAGCGGCTCGACCCCTGCTCGTCGGCGTGCCCCTCGACGCGGAGGAGCTCGATCCGCGGGTCGGCCAGGAGGAGCGCCGCGAGGTCGTCGAGGGGGCCCGCGCCGTCCGCGGGGATGGCGGCGGCGTCCAGGTCGAAGCGCACCTGTTGGGTCGTGACGACGCGGTTGCCCTCCATGTGGAGATCGCTGGGGTGGAGCTGTACGACCGCGTCGAGGTTGGCGCCGCGCGGCACCTCGAGCTCGATGACGCGCGGCAGGTGCCCCGGCGCCTGGATCTGGAGGCGCGCCGCGCCCGCGGGGAGGTCGAGGGCCCGCCCGGCCCGGTCGACACGCTCCAGCGGGCCGAGGAGGTCGGGGAGGGGAGGAAGTCCGAGCACGGGATCACTCACGACCGCGGCCGGCTTGAAGCGCCGGAGGTAGCCCTCCAGCGGCTTGCCGTCGGTGTCGGTGACGGTCAAGGTGACGACGCCGAACTGCAGGGGCTCGAGCACGATCGGGACGGCGAGGGGGCCCACCTCGGGCACCTCGAACCAGACCACGCGGTCGTGGTAGCCGGTCGCCGTCACCCGCACGTCGTAGCGTCCCGGCGCGAGCCCGAAGGTCGCGGGGGCGTCGGAGAACACGGTCACCGGGTCGGCCTCGCGCAGGCTGAGGGTCGCCTGCTCCAGCTCGGGCCCGGACACGGTGAGGATCACCTCGGTCACGGCGTCGGGACACCCATCGCGATCGTCGAGGCCGTTGAAGGTCTCGGGGAGGCGGGGGCAGCCGTCGACCTCGTCCGCGATCGTGTCGCCGTCGAGGTCATCCTCGGGGCAGCCGTCCTCGTCGGCCAGGCCGTCGCGGTCCTCGGGGTCGTCGGGGCAGCGGTCCCGGCGGTCGATGATCGTGTCCTGATCGCGGTCGTCGTAGGAGCGGAGCCGGCGGTCGAGGGAGACGAAGGCGCGGGCCGCGGGGCTGCCGAGGCCCGTCGTGAGCCCGCCGCCACCGCCGGCCTGGAGGACCCAGCCGCGGCCGAGGTCGTAGCTGCCGGTGAGCAGCGCCTCGACCGGCACGTCCCCGGCGCCCGCCGTCGGCGGCAGGGGGACGCTCCCGAACAGCTCGAGCGTGGCACCGAAGGGGCCGTAGACGGGGCGGTGCAGGCCGGCGCCGAACTCCGCGCGTGTCCCCCATCGTTGTCCGGGGATCTCCACCGGCGTCGCGAATTTGGCGCCGAGGTTGCCGAGGAGCTCCCAGGTCCCGAAGCGTTGCGCCACCGCGACGACGGCCCGGACGCCGCCGTTCGGGTCGCCCAGGTACAGCTCCGGGGCGCCCGTCGCGACATCGACCTGCACGTAGGTGCTGATCGCGGGGCCCTTCTCCAGCGCGATCACCGGCACCTGGCCCCAGACCGCGAGGTCCCCGAAGCGCAGGCCGTCCCCCTCAAACCCCTGCACCCCCGTGGGGCCGAGGTCGGCGCCCCGCCAGCGGACGTAGGGGTGGAGGGGGACGGCGAAGCCGACGCGGACGGACCGAGCGAAGCGCAAGGACGCGCCGAGCTCGGCGCTGAGGGCGCGCTCGAGGAGCGGCTCGCTCCCAGTCGACGTGCGGAGGTTGACGAGCCCCGTGGCAAACGAGGCGGACGACGCGACGTTCAGGCCCCACGGCGCGCCCGCGTCGGCCTCGCGGAGCGCGGGGAAGGTGCCCCCGTCGAGCGGCTGGAGGTGCTGCGCGTCGACTCCGACGTTGTCCTGCGCGTGGGCTTCGAGCGTGAAGAGCAGCGCGACCACTAGGGGAAACCGCCGGATCAGCGCGACGACGAAGACGAACGCGAGGGACCACGAGCCGGGCGGGGCCGCGGCGCAGCCACAGTCGCGCCCGGTCACGACGCCCGCGACCGCCTCGCCCCCGGTGTCCCCCCCAGCCGAGTCCTCCGGGCAGAGCGGGGCGGTGTCCCGCTCCAGCACCCAGCTACAGCCGCTGCCCTCGACCCGAGTGCAGGCGGTGTCCGCTGTGTCTGGCATCTGCAGGGCAGTATCCAGCGGTGAGGCCGTGACGCGCAACCGATTTGCAGCGCGTGTGAGGTCGGCGAGGCGTCCCGCTCGGGCCACCGCGAACCCACGCGCCCGGCGTCAGCCGCGACGCCGCCGCGCGAGCACGAGCAGCCCGAGCGCGGACGCCCAGGGCACGGGCGGGGTCGCGGCGCATCCGCACCCGCCCGCCTCGGTGTCCGCGATGCGCGGCGTGGTGTCGGCCGCGGGCGCGACGGCGAACACCTCCACGGGCGCGCCGAGCCGATCTCCGTCCGCGCCTGAAAACACCGCCTGCACCCAGCCCAAGCCGGCGAACTCGCCCGTCAGCGACACCTCGACACACGCGGCGCCGTCGGGGAGTTCGACCCGCGCCAGCTCCACGGCGCCGTCGAGCGCGCTCGGGCCCGTGGGCGCCTCCGACACGCCCGTCCCGGCGTAGATCACCACGGTGTCGCCGGCCTGAGCGGCGAGGCCGATGCGCGCGTCCACGTCGCTCACCGGCATCACGGAGGTCACCGGCTCCGTGCCGCGCGAGACGGATAGGAAAAATGAACCCCGCATCCCGTCATCCACGCACCTGCCCCGCCCCTCCGTCAACCCCTCCGCCCGGCCCGTCGGGGCACGCCTAGCCGGTGGCCGGAGCCCGAAACCGCGCCTTCTCCGCGCCTCGCGCACGGCTCCACCCCCGGTCCCGCGTCGTCACGCCGTCCGGTCGTCGGCCGCGGCGTCGAGCACAGGCGGGCCGGTCGCGCGGCGCAGCCCGTCGAGGATGCGCCGGGTGGCCGGCGGGTTCACCACCACGCAGCGCAACGCGAGCGGGCCGCCGCAGCCGGGGCACGCGAAGCCGTCCACGCGGAACACCCGCTCCAACAGGTCGCTCCAGCTCGGGCGCTCGCCCGCGAGCCGCATGCGCGGGTGCCGCGTGAGCCGCTTGGCGCGACGCGCCTTGGCCGCCTCGGGGCTCTCGGGCGAGGGGCGGGGGACCACCTCGGC
>CAJBVW010000069.1 GCA_903959175.1 uncultured Pseudomonadota bacterium | reverse complement strand
GTGAAGGCCGAGCAGGTCGCCGGGTTGCCGCTGCTCCGCGTGATCGTGGACCGCGCGGCCATCGCTCGGCTCGGCATCGACGCAGGGGACGTGCTCGACGCGGTGGAGACCATCGCCGGGAGGCAGGCTGGCGTGGTCATCGACGGGCAGCGCCGCTTTGCGATTCAGGTGCGGTTCCCCGCGGAGGTGCGAACGGACGTCGACCGGCTCGGCGAGATCCTCGTCGGGAACGCCGACGTACGGGTGCCTCTCCGCCAGGTCGCGACGCTCACCGAGGAGTCCGGGCCGGCCCAGGTGAGCCGTGAGGGGGGGCGTCGCAAGCTCACGGTGGAAGTCAACGCGCGTGACCGCGACGTCGCCTCGCTCGTCACCGAAGCCCAGGAGCGCATCGCCGCGGACGTGGACCTGCCCCCTGGGTACGAGCTCGATTGGGGCGGCACCTTCGAGAACCTCCAGGACGCCTCAGCGCGGCTCGCCATCGTGGTCCCGCTGGTGCTGTTGCTGATCTTCGTGATCCTCCAGCTTCAATTCGGTTCGGTGAAGCTGGCGGCGCTGGTCTACGCCAACGTGCCGCTCGCCGTCAGTGGCGGGGTGATGGCGCTGGCGATTCGGGGACTGCCGTTCTCGATCTCTGCGGCGGTCGGCTTCATCGCGCTCTTCGGGATCGCAGTCATGAACGGCGTGGTGCTCGTCTCCTATGTGCGGCGGCTCCAGGAGGCGGGGAGTACAGCGGCGAACGCGGCGAGAGAGGGCGCCGAAGTACGGCTTCGACCGGTGCTCATGACCGCGCTGGTGGCGGCGCTCGGCTTCCTGCCCATGGCGCTGGCCAGCTCGGCAGGCTCGGAGGTGCAACGACCGCTCGCCACGGTGGTCATCGGCGGGCTGATCACCAGCACCGCGCTCACGCTGCTCGTCCTCCCGACGCTCTATGCGTGGTGGATGGGCGGGGACGATTCAGGCCCGGAGATCGTTACTGAGCCCGTGCCAGAGGTGTCCGTTGTCTGAGCGCACCTGCGTAGTCGTCCCGGGAGTCTGCTGCGAGTCGGAGGCCCGGATGGTGTCCAACGCGCTCGGCGCTCTCCCCGGTATCGAGGGCGTGGATGTGGATGTGTTGGGCAAGAAGGCGTGGATTCGGCACACGGGTGCCGTGTCCCCGGCCGACTTGTTGCGGGCCCTCCAGCCGCTCGCTCTGGGCGCTGCGCTCGTGGCAGCGGCACCGACCGGCGACGGCAATGCCGAACCTGCGGCGGTACAACCACCCGAACACGGTGGCCACGACCATGGCGACGTCGAGGGCGGCATCCCGTGGCGGCTCGTGGCGATCGGCGCCCTGGTCGGCGTCTCGATGCTCTCGACCTGGTTCCCGCCCGCCGAGTACGCGGCGCTGGTCGCGGTCGCAATCGGCCTTCCTCCGGTGGCGAAGAAGGGCTTCCTCGCCCTCCGGCAGCGAGTGCTCGACATCAACTTCCTGATGACGGTGGCCGTGGTCGGAGCGGTGGCCATCGGCGAGTGGGGCGAGGGCGCGACGGTCGGTTTCCTGTTCGCCGTCGCCGAGTGGCTCGAAGATCGCGCGATGGACCGGGCCCGATCCGCCATCGCGGCGGTGATGCAGCTCGCGCCCGACACCGCCACACTGGCGACGGGCGCCGACGTTCCGGCCGCCGGGGTCGCGGTCGGCACCCGCTTGCTCATCCGACCCGGCGCTCGAATCCCGCTCGATGGTCGCGTCGCGAGCGGAGAGTCCTCGGTGGACGAGAGCGCGCTGACCGGCGAGTCCGTTCCCGTCGCGAAGAAGGCGGGTGCGGCCGTGAGTGCGGGGACGGTGAACCAGGGTGGCGTGCTCGAAGTCGAGACGACGGCGACGGCCGGAGACTCGGCAGTCGCCCGCATGGCCCGCCTCGTCGAGGAGGCGCAGAGCGCGCGTTCGCCGACGGAGCGGTGGGTGGATCGCTTCTCGCGCGTCTACACGCCTGTCGTCTGCGCGCTTGCCCTCGGGATCGCTGTGGTTCCCTGGTTGCTTGGGGGCGACTTCCAGGGCTGGCTCTACAAGGCGCTCGTGCTGCTCGTGGTCGCGTGTCCCTGCGCGCTCGTTCTCTCCACGCCGGTCACCATCGTGAGCGCGCTGGCGAGGGCCGCGAGGGCCGGCGTGCTCGTGAAGGGCGGCGCGCACCTCGAAACGCTGGGCCGCCTGCGGGCGCTGGCGATGGACAAGACCGGAACCCTGACCGAAGGCCGCTTTCGCGTCGTGGACTGCATCGCGCTCAACGGGTTCACCGAGGCCGATCTGCACCACGTCGTCGCCGCCGTCGAGTCGCGGTCGAGCCACCCGCTCGCGGGCGCACTCCTCGAACACGTAGGCGGCACCAGGGAGATCGTCGGTGCCGCGACGTACGAGACCATCGAGGGCGAGGGCGTCGTTGCCACGGTGGAGGGACGCACGGTACACGTCGGCAACCACCGCATGGCGATGCGCCTCGGCCTGCATGGCGAGGAGGAGCACACCCGCCTGGAGGCGTGGATGGCGGAGGGCCGGACCGTCGTCTACGTCGGCATCGACGGGAAGCTGGCGGGGCACCTGTCGCTCGCGGACGTCCCGCGTGCCGAGGCGAAGGCGGCGGCGGCGGACCTC
>CAJBVW010000068.1 GCA_903959175.1 uncultured Pseudomonadota bacterium | reverse complement strand
CTCGGAGGCGCCGGGGTTCACGCTGGCGTCGCCGTCGTCGCAGTCGACGGTGGAGTTGTAGCCGTCGCCGTCGGCGTCCACGACACCGTCGGAGCCGTTGCAGTTCTGGTCGACGCCGTCGTACGGGACGTCGGTGGCGCCGGGGTTGATGCTCGCGTCGGTGTCGTCGCAGTCGTCGCCGCCGTAGGCGTCGGAGTCGTAGCCGTCCCCGTCGGCGTCGTAGTCGGAGCCGCCGTCACAGTCCTGGTCGATGCCGTCGTAGTAGGACTCGGCGGCGTCGGGGTTCACGGAGGCGTCGGTGTCGTCGCAGTCCTCGCCCTCGTCCCACCCGTCGCCGTCGACGTCGGTGAGGTCGTCCCCGCTGCAGTCCTGGTCGATGCCGTCGTACGCGACCTCCGTGGCGCCGGGGTAGACCGAGGCGCTGGTGTCGTCGCAGTCGGTGCCGCCCTCGGAGGCGGCGTCGAAGCCGTCGCCATCCTGGTCGGCGTCGTTGCCGTCACAGTCCTGGTCGACGCCGTCGTACCAGATCTCGGCGGCGTCGGGGTTGACGGAGGCGCTGCTGTCGTTGCAATCGTCGTTGTTGTCGGCGTAGCCGCTCGGCACGTCGCTCGAGGTCACGGCGGTGGCGGTCGTACCGCCGAAGCCGTCTCCGTCCACATCGGCGTAGATCGAGCGGAGGTCGCCGGACTCGCACACGTAGTAGAACGAGGAGGTGCAGGGCTCGTCGTTCCAGGTGCCGTCGGTATAGCGGTTGTGTTGGGTACAGTCCTCGTCGCCGCCGCCGTCGTTCGGCTCGCCGGACGCCCAGTAGGTGTAGAGGACGGTGCTGCCGTCCGCCCAGCGAAAGGTGCCCTCGGTCGTGCGGTCGTTGAGGCCGAACCACCACTTGGAGGTGGAGCGGCTGTCGGCCTCGGTGTTGATCCAGGCGTCCTCGGCGGAGGAGCTGATCGTGGCGAGCGAATACCCGTTCGCCTCGCAGGCGGTGAGCGCGCTGGTCCAGCTCTTCGCCGTGACGCAGAACTGGTAGGCGTTGCCGTCGTACTGCTCGACGGCACAGGGGCAATCGCCCGCGTCGTCGATGGTGCCGTCGCAGTTGTCGTCGTAGCCGTTGCAGGTCTCCGTGCCGGAGGGCTTCACGGCGGCGTCGGTGTCGTCACAGTCCTCGTCGTTCGAGACGTAGCCGGAGGGCGCGGTGGAGGCGGTGACGGCCACGTCGGCGTCGCCGTAGCCGTCGCCGTCGGCGTCGTCGTAGAAGGTCGCGGCGGAGGCGAGCGAGGGGACGAGGAGGGCGATCAGCGGCAGGACGCGCATGTGCACACCGGAAGGGGACACATCATTACACGACGATTACAAAACTGACGACGGGTATCCCTCCTCCGGGAACGAAGGTCGAGAGGAAATCCTGCCCGCCCTGGCCGGAGCGCGCGCGGGAGGGCGCTCTCCCGCGCTACGCTTCGCGCTCGATGCTCCTCGTCCTCGCTGCCTGCGCCGCCCCCGTGTCCGACCTGCCGGCCGCCCAGGACACGGCGCGTGGCGACACGGGCGCAGACGACACCGCGACCGACACCGGCCCGACCGGGCCCGACGTGCCGCCGCCCGCGCTCACGGCGTCCGAGGTCGGGGCGGCCCTCGACGTCGCGCTCGCCGGGGAGATCCCCACCTTCCCCGAGGCGATCGGCGCCTTCTCCGCCCTGATGGCCCTCGGCGTCGGGTGCACGCCGGACGACCGCTTCTTCAAGATCCTCGACCCCGAAGGGTGCCTCGCGCCGTCCGGGGTGACCTACTCGGGAGCGGGTGGCGCCGTGGGCGGGTGGGACGACGCCGGTGAGGTCTACACCTACGAGCTGCGCGGCGACCTCGTCATCATCGACGCCGCCGGCGTCCCCTACGAGATGGGCGGGGACATCGACACGGTGGTGACACCCTACGTGGGCGGGCTTGCCTTCTCCCAACAGTTCCTCGGCACGTTCCGCTACCCCGCGGCGCCCACCTGGCTCGGCCGCGGGACCAGCGGATCGGCGTGGATCGAGGCCGACATCGGAGACGACGGAGCGCTGGTCGCACAGGTGGACGGCGGCTACGACCTCGGCGGCGCGTCGGTCTACTTCGACGCCCTCACGGTCGGCGGGGCGTGCGGCTCGGCGCCGACCGGCGCGATCCGGCTCCGCGACATGTCGGGGTATTGGTACGTGTTCACGTACGGGCCGGAATGTGACACGTGTGGCGACGTCGCGTACGCGGGCGACTCCCTCGGCGCCGCCTGTGTCGATCCGACCGCCGCGATGGCGGGGATCGGCGAGGCCGTGCGGACGTGGATGTCGGACCACCCCGTGGTGACCGAATGATCCTCGCCCTCCTCCTCGCGTGCGCCCCGGTAGCCGAGGCACCCCCCGCCGACGAAGCCCCCGCGACGATGGGCCTCCCCGGGCCGCCCACCTCCGCGCTCGCCCTCGCCGGTTGGGAGGGAGACGCGCCCTACCTCACCCCCCTCTCCGCGCCGCGCCTCCTCCGGCGAATGAGCCTCGATCTGCGGGGGATCCTGCCGAGCGAGGCCGAGCTCGACGCCGTCGAGGCCGACCCCTCCGCGCTCGACGCCCTGCGCGACGCCTACCTCGCGGACCCGCGCCTGGAGGACCGGCTCGTCGCCCTCTTCGCCGAGCGCTGGCACACCGTGATGGACGAGTACGAAGTCAATTCGGACGACTACGGGCTGTTCCCCCACGACGCCGACATGTTCGCCCACGCCGTCGGCGAGGAGCCGCTGCGCCTGCTCGCGCACGTCGTGGTGAACGACCTGCCCTGGAGCGACGTCGTTACCGCCGACTACACGATGGCCAACGAGATGCTCGGCAGCGTCTGGCCGCTCGACTACCCGGAGGGCGAGGAGGGCTGGAAGGTCGCGCGCTACACGGACGGGCGGCCGGCCGCCGGCGTGCTCTCCACCAACGGCTTCTGGTGGCGCTACGTCACCAACGAGTCGAACAAGAACCGCGGGCGGGTCGCGGCGATCTCGAAGCTGCTCCTGTGCACGGACATCCTGGCCCGCCCGGTGGTGTTCGAACGCTCCACCGAGACCGATCCCGAGCACGCGATCCGCACCCAACCGGCGTGCCAGAGCTGCCACGCCGCCATCGACCCCGCCGCGGCGTCCCTCTTCGGGTACTGGTGGGTCATCCAATACAACCCCTACGAGATGGACACCTACCACGCCGAGCGGGAGCCCCTCGGGCCCACGCTCCTCGGCGTCTCGCCCGCGTGGTACGGCACGCCCATCAACGGGCTGGTCGACCTCGGCTGGCACGTCGCGGAGGATCCGCGCTTCGTCCGCTGCGGCGCCCAGTCGTTCGCCGAGCAGCTCTGGCATCGCGAGGTAGCGCTGCGCGACTACGCGTCCGTCGAGGCGCTCCGCTCCGAGTTCGTGGCGTCGGGCCTCTCTCCCCTCACCCTCCTCCGCGCCGTGACCGACACCGCCGAGTACCGCGCGGGCGGCTTCACCCCGGACGCGCCGGACATCGTGCGCGAACGCGAGCGCGTCGAGCGCCTCCTGAGCCCGAACCAGCTCGGCGCGGTGATCGCGGAGGAGACGGGCTTCGCGTGGACGGCGGCGGGCTACACCCAGCTCGAGAACGACGTGTTCGGCTACCGCGTGCTCCGGGGCGGGGTGAACGGCTACTCGGCCACGGAGGTCCAACAGGCGCCTGGCCTGACCTGGATGATGGTGAACACGCGCGTGGCTCAGGCCGCAGCGTTCAGCGTCGTGGCGCGCGACCTCGACGCCGGCGAGGGCCTGACGGTGCGCGGCGTCACGCTCGAGACGACGGCCAGTGACCCCGCGCTCGCGACGGCGCTCACGTCCTTGTATTGGCGGTGGTACGCGGAGCGCCCGGACGACGCGTGGACCGAGGCGATCACGGCCTTGTGGGCCACCGTCGCCGCGGAGGAGGGCACCGCCTCCGCGTGGCGCTCCGTGCTCGAGGCCATGATCCGCGACCCGAAGTTCCAGGCGTACTGACATGAGACTCCACCTCGGACGCCGTTCCTTCCTCTCGCTCGCCACCTCCGGCGCGGCGCTCGCGGGCGCGGGCCTCGCGTCCGGCCTGCTCCTCCCCGGCACCGGGCGCGCCGGGGGCACGGAGGCCGCGCGGCGGCGCTTCCTGTTCGTCCACTGCGCCGGCGGGTGGGACACGACCTACGCCTTCCAACCCAACTTCGGCGCGGAGGGCGTGGACATGGAGGCCGACGCCGCGGACGCCGAGGTCGGTGGCATCCGCTTCGTGGACGCGGAGAGTCGGCCTTCGGTGCGGATGTTCCTGGAGCAATACGCGGATCGGACGTGCGTGATCAACGGCATCGAGGTGCCCTCCGTCACGCACGAGCGGTGCAGTCGCATCGTGATGACCGGGCGTACGGACGGCGGCGGCGACGATTGGGGCGCCACGCTCGCCGGTCGCAGCGCGTCTCCCCTCCTCCTGCCGTACCTCGTCGCGAGCGGCACGGCGTTCACCCACAGCTACACCGACCGCGTGGTGCGGGTCGGGAGCAACGGCCAGCTCGGCAGCCTCCTCAACGGCAACGCCCTCCTCCGCTCTGATCGCCCCGTTCTCCTGCCGACGCCGGAGGCCTCCTCTCACACGGACGCCTTCCTCGCGGAGCGCGCGGCCGCGCTCTCGGCACGCTCACCGATGGCGGCGAAGTTCGCCCGGGCACACGCCGACCAGGTCGATCTCCAGGCCTGGGGTGACAGCCTCTCGCTGGGGGGCGTCCCCGCCGGGTGCACGCACCTCCTCTCGGACGCGGGCGTGGTGTTCGACGCCTTCGAGGCCGGGCTCGCGCGCACCGCGCTGGTGGAGTACCGCGGCTGGTGCAGCGAGGGTTGGGACACCCACACGGACAACCACGTGCGGCAGGATCGCAACTTCGAGGAGCTCTTCGACTATCTCGCGCGCATCCTCGTGGACCTCGACGCGCGCCCGTCCGCCTCCGGCGGCGCCCTCGCGGACGAGGTCACGATCGTGGTCCTCTCCGAGATGGGGCGCGGGCCGCGGCTCGTCGGCGGGGTGGACGGCGGCCGGGATCACTGGACCTTCACCTCCGCGATGCTCCTCGGCGCCGGGGTGCGCGGCGGGCAGGTCATCGGCGGCTACGACGGCTACGGCTACGGCCTCGGCTGCGACTTCGCGACCGGCGAAGCGAACGACGACGGCCCGGTGATCCAGGCCGGGAACCTGGGCGCGACGCTGCTCGCGCTCGGCGACGTCGACCCCGGCGCCACCAGCCCCATCGCCGCGGCCATCGCATGATCCTGCTGCTCCTCGCGTGTGCCACCCCCGCCCCGAGCGTGGTCGCGGAGACGACGCCCCCGCCCCGCCGGGCGACCGCCCGGGAGTGCGCCACCCTCCCGGACGTGACGTGGGACGCGTGGGGCGACGGCTTCTTCCGCACCTACTGTACGGCGTGTCACTCGAGCGCCAACACCGCGGCGCGGAGCGGGGCGCCCGAGGGCATCGACTTCGACAGCGAGGGCGCCGTGCGCGCGCATGCGACGGACGTGCGGCGGGTGGTCCTGGAGAACGGCACGATGCCGGTCGGCGGGGGCGTCTACCCCGAGGACCTCGTGCTGCTCGAGGTGTTCCTCGCCTGCGGGCTGAAGGACTAGGGCTTCTTGTTCAGCGCGCGGCGGAGCACGATGATCGTCACGACGTCCGAGAGCGGGCCGGACGCGGCGAACGCGAAGAGCAGGACGCCGAGCCAGACGGGGAAGCCGAAGACCTGGCGCACGGCGACGAGGAGCACACCCAGGACCAGGGTGATGAGCGTGCCCGGCACGATCGCGCCGAGCGACTCCTTGAGGTTGCGCTCGTCGAGGGGGCGGCCGTCAACCGGCGGCACGCCGGGGGAGCCTGGTTCGTTCGGCATGGTGCGCTCCTAACCGATGGCGCGGCCCCGTAGCGGAGCCCGCGTCACGAGTTGCTGCCGCTCGGTGAGCCCGTGTCACAAGTTGCTGCCTCTGGGTGAAGGCGGGCAGCCCGTGGTTATCTGCCCGCCACCTCGGAGTCCACCGTGATCGACGCGTACCTCTGGAACACGCCCAACGGTCAGAAGCTCGGGATCGCCCTGGAGGAGTTTGGCCTCCCCTACGCCGTCCACCTCGTCGACATCAGCAAGGGCGACCAACGCACGCCCGCATACCGCGCCATCAATCCCAACGGCAAGATCCCCGCGATCGTGGATTCTGACGGCCCCGCGGGCGCGCCGCTCACCGTGTTCGAGTCGGGCGCCATCCTCCTGTACCTCGCGGAGAAGACGGGGAAGCTCCTCCCGAAGGACCCGAACGGCCGCTGGGCCGCGATCGAGTGGCTGATGTTCCAGATGGCCGGCGTCGGGCCGACGTTCGGGCAGGCCGGCTTCTTCATGCGCGCCTCCGAGAAGGTGCCGACGGCGATCGAGCGCAGCACGAACGAGTCGCTCCGCCTGCTCGACGTGCTGGACAAGCGCCTCGGCGAGGCCGAGCACCTCGCCGGCGAGTACTCGGTCGCCGACATCGCGACCTGGCCCTGGGTGACCGCCGCCGCGAGCTTCCTCGGGCTGACCCTCCCGCCGAACGTGGCGCGTTGGCAGGCAGCGATCGCCGCGCGCCCCGCCGTCCAGAAGGGACTCGCGCTGTGCAAGACGCCGTAGGCCCCGATTAGGAGGGGGCGATGGATCCGTTGCACGTCCGCCTCCTCGCGCGCGCCCGCCACTCCCTGGGCGACGCCGAGCCGCACCCCGAGCCCGCCGAGGGGATCGCCGCCGCCGAGGCCCGACTCGGTCGTCCCCTCCCCCCTGGATACCGCAGGTTCCTCGAAGAGATCGGGCGGACGCACTGGCCCGTGCTCGTCGAGAGCGTGGCGAAGGCCGAGCCGGGCCCCTTCCCCGACTACTTCGTCCCCTTCGGGAGCGACCTCGGCGAGCGCGTCTACGGCTTCGACCTGCGTGGCGGCGACCGCGTGGAGCTGCCGATCGATTTTCTCGACCTCGAGACGGACGAGCTCGACGAGGAGCCGGGCCCGCCGGTTCGCTTCGAGGACTGGCTCTCGGCGCGTCTGGACGAGGACGAAGCGTAGGCCCGGTCACGATGGTCGCGAGCGGAAGAACCACTGCTTCGCCACCTCGGTCGCGACGATGTACGCGCAGGTGATCGCGAGGACGGCCGCCAATAGTTCGAGCGGCATCGGAGCGAAGCCGAACAGGCGCCCGGGCGCGGTGTACGGCAGCCCGACGGCGACCCCGGCGATGACGACGGTCGAGACGAGCACGCCGGTGCCGGGGCGGCTGCGCCAGAACGGCGCGCGGGTGCGCACGCTCGCCTCGTCCACGCGATCCGCGGCCTCGCGGGCCACGTCGGCGGCCGAGTCGACCGAGAGGCCCACGTCCGCCGCCCCGGGCCAATCTCCGCCCCCCTTGTCGACGACCTCCCATCCCGCGAATCACCGTCGGCACACGTACGTGCTACGCGGTAGGGACTACGCGGTAGGGACTACGCGGATCGAATCTGGGTCGGTTGGGCCTACTGGATGATTATAGAACCATCTGGGTGGATCCGGACGAGGGGTCGATTCAGGAGTTTCAGTATTTGATAGCGGGGAAGTAGGCCTATCGGTCGCCCTGGCGCGACCACCCCGCAGGGTCGGGAAGCTGGCCCGGGAGTTCTAACCGCCGCCTTCGCTGCGCCCGGGGCGATCCTGGCCCCGCCGGCGCGGGTTGCCGCCCCCGCCGCTCGCGGCTATCGTTCCCCATGGACTACCTCTCCCGCATCACCGTCGAACCCGACAAGCGTGGCGGAAAGCCGTGCATCCGGGGCCTGCGGATCACGGTCTACGATGTGCTGGACTACCTCGCCTCGGGCATGACCGCGGCCGAGATCGTCGAGGACTTCCCAGACCTCACGGTGCTGGACGTGCGGGCGTGCCTGGCCTTCGCAGCGGATCGCGAGCGTCGGCTCATGAGCGCGGCGAGGTGGCCAGTCTCTTGACCCTGCCGTAGCGGACATGCCGGACCCAGCCGAAACCGCCGTCGCGCAGCCCATCAAGGTGCTGCTTCACGACAACGGGGAAGACGTCGAGACGCCTTGGGCGCTTCCGGTTGGCGGGGCACCTCACCGACTGCTCGTCCGTCTGGACAACGTCCCTTTCCTGGATGCAAAGCCGACATATGGCGACGTGAGCGAAGTGCGACGGGCGGACGAGCAACCGGGTTGGCTCTCTTGGAACGCGGCCGGCCGCTCCTACGACGAGGTCTGCGACGCTCTTGTCGAGAACGGGGGCCGATATGCGGTGATCCTGGACTACACCTGCGACGACATCGATCAGTTCGGGGCCCTGACTGCCTGGGCGAAGCGCGAGGCCGACCTGGAATGTGAGGGCGATCAGGGTCCGAGCCCGACGCGCCCCGGCCGGCTCTACATTGCCGCGCGGTACGCCGTCGACACGGACACCATCCTTCGATTCCTGGGCGGCAACACCCTTGGGTTCCGGTTCGAGCTTGTTCATCCGCGGTGAGCGAAGCCCCCTTGAACGCCGATTTGACCGGAAGCGCTCAGGGGCATTTCTAAACTATCGGCGTATCACCAATATAATCATTGTGGTTGGGGCGGTTGGATTCGAACCAACGGTAGCCGGAATCAAAATCCGGTGACTTACCAACTTGTCGACGCCCCAGCAGACCACCGTTTAACCACACCCCTCCCCGCACGCCACCCCTCAGGAGAGGGCCATCTCGAAACCGGGCTTCAAGGTGTCGAAGGAGCGTCCCGCGTGCTGGCCGCTCCGGAGAGCGACCGTGTAGAGCGTCATCGCGGTGCGCTGGACGGTGAAGCCGGCGAAGGCGGCGTCGAGGCCGCTCGCGCGCGGGACCAGGGCCGAGAGGAAGTGCAGGCGCCGATCGTAGAGGCGCGCGTAGGCGGCGGTCACGAGGTCGCGGAGCACGCCGGGGTCGTCGGCCTCGAGGTGGGTGAGGAAGGCGAAGCGGAAGCAGTCGCCGGGGGGAGGGAGGGGCGGAAACCGGAGGAAGAAGGCGCCGAGACCAAACACGCGGCGCACCCACGCCATCTGGCCGTGGTAGCCGAGGACGCGCGTGCGCTTGACCGCGCCGGTGTCCCAGGGGGCGCAGCAGCCGACGAGGCGGCCGCCGTCGCGCACGAGGAGGAAGTCCTCCAGGGAGAAGCCCGGCCAGTCGGCGAGGCGACGGTCCAGGAGGTCGCCGGTGAAGTCCTCGCCGAACACGCGCGCCCGGCCGCGCTCCGCGAGGAAGTCCCGGAGCTCCGCGAGGTCCCCCTCCCCCGCCGCAACCACGCGCGCGGGCGCCCGGCGGCGCCAGGTGGTCTGGACGGAGACCATGTCGAAGGGCGTCATCGGGCGGTAGACGGGCTGGCCGCGGCGGGCAGCGCCCTTGCCGGAGAGGACCTTCTTGGCGGTCTCGTTGTCGTCGAAGATGACGGTGGTGAAGACCTCGGCGCCGGTGGTGCGGCCGATGAACTCGAGGACCTCGGGGTAGCGCGCGGCGAGCGAGAGGCCGCCGCGGAAGCCGGGCCGCACGCGCAGGTCGCAGAGGTAGCCGGTGCGCACGCGCGCGCCGTCGAGCCAGCCGTCGCGGACGATGACGCTGCCGATCGCCACCGCCTGGCCGTCGGGCTCGCGCGCCAGCCAGGTGGTCACCGGGCCGCCCGGCAAGGCGGGGCCGTGGTGGAGGCGCTGGAGGGCGAAGAAGTCGGGATCGCGCTCCTGGTTGACCTCGAGGTCACCCTTGACGTGCACCTCGCGGAAGAGGCGACAGATGTCGGCGTTGTCCTCCGGGCGCGCCAGATCCAACGTGAACCGCGGGCAGGTGTACGGGAAGGGGCTCCCCTCCCCCGGTGTGGCGTTCACACTGACTCCGGATACGCGGGCTCGTTCGCCCGATACCACTCGCGCAGCGCTGGGAGATGGTCGAAGCCGACCTGCGGGTGGAGGTGGTGTGTCACATGGTAGCCGATGTGGTGCGGCGCCAGGAGCCAGGTGAACGGCCCGGTGAGGTGGTGGTCCCGCGTGGTCGCCAACGTCGTGGCCACCCGACGATCGGTGTTGGGTGTGTAACGGTGCTCCTGGAGGAGGCGCCACGCCGCGAGCACCCCGGCGAGCACGGCGGGGAGCACGAAGCCGAAGAACACCGCCTTCACCGAGACGAACGCCGCCGCTACCACGACGGCCTGGAACAGCGCCTGTCCCAGCTCGGCGCGGGCACACCCGAGCACCTCTCGGCTGTCGGAGAGGTCGGCGCCGGAGCGATCCTGTAGGAAAACCCTGGCATACGAGGTACGCAGGCGCGGGAGCGCCCAGGCTGCGAGCCCGAACCAGACGCGCACGGTCCAGAATGGCATCAGGGCGAGGCCCCGCAGCACGTTGAGGGTGTACAACGCGGGACGTTCCTCCACTCCCGCCTTGAAGTACGGGTCGGTGGGCATACCGTTGTCGCGGTGGTGGCGCAGGTGGTGGTAGCGCATGGCGTCGAGGGTGGTCGCGAGCGGGTAGCCGCACATCGCCTCGAGGAGGCGCACCCGCGCGGACTTGCCGCGGAGCGGGAGGTGCGCCGCGTCGTGGAGGATCACGCCGAAGGCGTGGATGCGCCCGGCGACGACCACCCCCGCGACGACCCCGAGCCACGCGGGGCCCCACGCCATCGCCGCCCACGCGAGGCCGATGACCGCCCAATCCCCGGCCGCGACCGAGAGGAGGCGCTCCACGCGCGGCTTGACGAGCAGCGCCCGCGGCACCCGATCGCGCGACGAGCCGACCTCCGCGGCGTCGAGCGCGTGCTCCAGGTCGTCGGCGAGGTGGTCGAGGGCCGCCATGCCCGCCTTCTAACGGCTGGGGCTCGCGACCGCGCCCCTGCGCTACTGCACCGCGCGGCCCGGCGGCGCGAGGATCGCGGGGTCGAGCCCGACGGCGCGGAGCGCCCGGGCCCGCTGCCGGGCGATGCGCCGTGTCTGGTAGGCGCCGACGCCGCGCAGGGTCAGGTGGTAGCCGACGACCGAGCACACGGTCGCGAGCACGAACGAGCCCACCGCGAAGCCGACGGCGGACTCGAGCACGGCCGGATCGCGGAGCCAGCTCGTCTCCGCGCCGAGGTCGAAGCCGGTGACGTGGATCGCCGCGAGGAGGGCCCGGGCGACGGGCGTGCCGATCAGCAGCGAGATCGCGAGGAACGGGGCGGAGGTCAACGGGTTGGTCAGCCACACGCCGATGGCGGCGGCGACGACGGACGCGCGGATGCCCGTCACCTTGCGGACGACCGCCACGGACGCGAGGGCCACGGGCGTCTGGACGAAGGGGACGAACGCGACGAACAGGCCGATCGCCATGCCGAGCGCCACGTCGCGAGGGGCCCCGCGGGCGCGGAGCGTCTGCACGTAGAGCCGACGCGCCCGCCGCTTGACGCGCACCCACACCGAACGCGCCGACATCAGCCCGCCCCTGGAGGGGCCACGCGCGGCTGGGCCCGACGAGGGTGGGAGGGCATGACCATCGCTACCTGTGTATACCCGGCAGCGCCCCCGGGACAGGGCACGGGAACAACCGTTACGGGGGCGAGGCACCCCGCGCGCGGGCCCCGATCTTCCTACATTCGGCGTGCTTCCTCCGGCCCCGCGGAGGGCCGCGCGGCGCGCGCGCCGAGACAAACCGGCACCGCCGCCGCCCCCACTGCCGCCGCGAGGTGGCCACGCTGAGAGGGCGATGCCGAGCAACGTGCCGCCGCCCCCACCCGTGCCTGCGCACCCCGCCGTGCCGCCCCACCCCCGCGAGCACCGATCCCTCGCCCTCCGCGTGGGCGTCGGGATCGGGGTCGTCGCAGCCCTCGCGCTCGCCGGCCTCGTCACCCTCGTGCTCGGCGTCGCCCGCCGCGACAACCTGCCCGTCCGTGACTGGCCCGTCGCCGACGAGGAGCCGCGCAGCCGCCTCGTCGACGGGGTCCTGCTCCGCTGGGAGGAGCACGGGGAGGGCGGCGTCCCGGTCGTGCTCGTTCACGGGCTCCCCACCAGCCCGCGCCTCTGGCGCCGCGTCATCCCGCGGCTCCAGGACTGTCACGTCTACGCCTGGGAGCTCGTCGGGTACGGGCGGTCCATCCGCGCTGGCGCCGGCCGCGACATCTCGGTGGCCGCGCAGGCACGCTACCTCTACGCCTGGATGCGCGCGCTCGGGCTCGAGCGGGCCGTGCTCGTCGGCCACGACCTCGGGGGCGGCGTCGTCCAGCGCCTCGCGGCCGCGCACCCGGAGCACGTCGCCGGGCTCGTGCTCGTCGACAGCGTCGCCTTCGACAATTGGCCGTCTCCCCCCGTGCGCGCCGCCCGTGCCGTGCGCCGCGTGCTCCCGATGCTTCCCGGCCCCGCCGTGCACCGCGTGTTCGCCGCGACGCTCGCCTCCCTCGGCAACGAGGACCCCGCCGTCCGCCGTGAGTCCGGCCGCGTCTACTGGGCGCCGTACCGCTCGACCCGCGCCGGCGCCGCGCTCGCCCGCCAGCTCGCGAGCCTCGACAACCGCGACACGCGCGCCACCAGCGGCTTCCTCGGCGGCCTCGGCGTGCCCGCGCGCGTCGTCTGGGGCAGCCGCGATCCGCTCGACGTCGCCTCCGGCCGCCGCCTCGCCACGCTCCTCCGCGCGCCCATCGACGTCATCGAGGGCGCCCGCCACTTCACCCCCGAGGCCCACCCGGACGTGGTCGCGAGCGCAATCCAGACGGTCGTCGCCGCCGTGCCGGCCCCCGCCCCGCTCATCGGAGAGCCGGCGCCCGCCTGACATCCCCCCGAGGGGCTACGCCTGCTTCCGCCAGCGCTTGATGTCTTCCCACAGCTTGCCGAAGCAGATGTAGAAGATGATGCTGTTCGCCAGCATGAAGATGCCGATCTCGGTCCAGCCGATGGAGAGCGGGTACGGCGTGACGGTCATGCGCGCACGTATCCGGCCCGAGCCAGCTCCGCCCGGGTGTGCTCGCCGAGCGCGGGCACGGCCCCGGTGACCGGCCCGGTCGGCGGGTGCGGCAGGCCCTCCGCGAAGAGGCCGCGCGCCGCGATCTGCGGGTGCGCGGCGACCTCCGGCAGGGTGAGCACCGGGACGACGCAGGCGCCGCCGAGCCGATCGAGCCAGGCGTCCCGCGGCGCCGAGGCGAACAGGCGTGTGAGCCCCTCGGCGGAGAGGTCGTCGGTCGCGCCCTCGAGGACGCGCGCGAACTGGGGCTCCAGCGCCGCGACGCTGACCCAGCCGCCGTCCGCGCACCGGTAGAGCCCGTAGACGGGCGCGCCGCCGGTCAGCAGCGCGTCGGGCGCCGCCCCCGCCGCGAGCTGCGCGAATTGGGTCTGTTGGAGGCCGACGAGCCCGTCGAGCATCGCGATGTCGAGCCACGCCCCCTCCCCCGTCCGCGCGCGGTCCAGCAGCGCCCCCGCGATGCGTAGCGCCGCCGCGAGGCCGCCCGCGGCGAGGTCCGCCCACTGGAAACGCGGCACGACGGGGACGGCGTGGCCGAGCATACCCGCGAGCGAGAGGAAGCCGAGGTCGTGGCCGGGGAGCGCGGCGTAGGGCCCGGTCTGTCCCCAGCCGGTCAGGCTCGCGATGACCAGGCGCGGGAAACGCACACGCAAGCCGACGGGATCGAGCCCGAGCCGCGCGAGCACGCCGGGGCGGAAGCTCTCCACGAGCACGTCCGCCCCCGCGAGGAGGGCGAGGAGCGCATCCCGCCCGTCCGCGCCGCGAAGGTCGAGCGCCACGGAGCGCTTCCCCCGGTTCAGCGCGGCGAACCACGCGCCGTGCTCCCCGAGCTGCGGCGGCACGTGGCGCAGGAAATCTCCGCCCGCGGGGTCCTCCACCTTCACGACCTCGGCCCCGAGCCCCTGAAGGCACAACGTGGCGAAGGGCCCCGGCAACAGCCGGGACAGGTCGATCACCCGCACGTCCTTCACGCTCTCCTCCCCCGGGGGCGCGCGCCCCGCGTCGACCCGCTCGACCTCGCGCATCCAACGCGCGTCTATCGCGCGCCTATCGCGATAGAGTGTGATCATGGTCGAACGTCCCGCCCGTCCGCTCTTCATCGTCAGCGATGGCACCGGTGACACCGCCGATCGCGTGACCCGCGCCGCCCTGCGCCAGTTCGAGGGGTTCCGCGTGGCCGTCCACGTCTTCTCCAACGTGACCGACACCGAGCACCTCGACCGCATCCTCAAGCAGGCCGCCCTCACCGGCGCCTGCGTGGTCACCAGCCTCGTCGCGCCCGACCAGCGCGCCCGCGCCAACGAGCTCTCGCGCGCCTACCGCGTCGTCCAGATCGACGTGATCGGCGGCGTCATCAACGCGCTCTCCGGCTGGCTCGGCGAGGAGCCCGTCAACCAGCCCGGCCTGATGCACCGCACCGACGCCGACTACTTCCGCCGCATCGAGGCCGTCGAGTTCACCGTCAAGGTGGACGACGGCAAGGAGCCGCGGATGCTGGAGAAGGCCGACATCGTGCTCGTCGGCGTCTCCCGCACCAGCAAGACGCCCCTCTCCGTCTTCCTTGCCTACAAGGGCTACAAGGTCGCCAACGTCCCCATCGTCCTGAACCGCGACCCGCCCGTCCAGCTCTTCTCGATCGACCCTCGCAAGGTCTTCGCCCTCACGATCGACCCCGAGGCCCTCCAGAACATCCGCAAGCAGCGCCTCCAGACGATGCGCATGCAGAGCGACACGAACTACGGGCAGATGGAGTACATCCTCGCCGAGCTCGAGTACGCGGAGGACCTCTTCAAGCGCAACCGCCAGTGGTCCCACGTCAACGTGACGAACAAGGCCCTCGAAGAGACCGCCGCCTCCATCCTCTCGCTCTACACGGAGCGCGGGGTGATCGACCGTGAGGTCGGGCAGCTGTGATCGGCAGCGTCCTCGACAAGTACGAGGTCCTCCAGAAGCTGGGGGAAGGGGCGACCGCCACGGTGTACCGGGGTCGGCACCTCACGACCGGGCGAGACGTGGCGATCAAGGTGCTCCATCCGCACCTGTCCGCCTCGTCGCGCTACCGCGAGCGCTTCAACCGCGAGGCCCGGGCCGTCGGCCGCCTCGCGCACCCGAACATCGTGTCCATCCTCGACTACTCGGGCCAGAACGCCGAGGAGTGCTACATCGTCACCGAGCTCGTGGACGGCGTGACCCTCCAGGAGCTCATCCAGATGCGCGGCCGGCTGCCGTCGGAGATCGCCGCGCTCGCCGGGGCCGACCTCGCGTCCGCCCTCGCCTTCGCGCACCGCGCCGGCATCATCCACCGCGACATCAAGCCCGACAACGTCATGATCCGGCGGGATGGCCGGGTCAAGCTGATGGACTTCGGCGTCGCCCGCGTGCTGGACGAGAGCTCCATCACCCTCGACGGGTCGCTCCTCGGCTCGCCCGCCTACATGAGCCCGCAGCAGGCGCTCGACGAGACGCTCGACGGCCGAAGCGATCTCTTCAGCCTCGGAACCGTGTTGTTCCACTCCGTGACCGGGCACGTCCCCTTCTCCGGCAGCAACGCCTCGGTCATCCTCCGCAACATCATCGAGGCCAACCGGCCCGAGGTGCTCGAGCTCGCGCCCCAGGCCTCGCCGGCGATCACCGCCGTCATCGACCGCCTGCTCCAGCCCCGCCCGGAGGACCGCTACCCGGACGCCGACCAGGCCAGCGAGTCGCTGCTGGCCTCCCTGCGCGAGGTCCACCTCGCCCCCGATCATCCCACGATCAACCTCCGCTCCTACATCGTGGACGCCGCCGCCTGCGAGGAGCACCTCGCGGCCCTGCTCCGGCCCACCCTCCTCCAGCTCGGCAAGGAGCGGCTCGCCGCGGGCGACACCCTCGGCGCCCTCCAACAGTTCAACCGGCTCCTGGCGATCGACGAGGAGAACAGCGAGGTCCTGGCACTCATCCAGTCGCTCCACCAGGCCGCGCCGGGGCCCTCGCGCCGCGCACGCTTCCTCGTACCCGCGCTCGCCCTCCTCCTCGTCGGGGCCGTGCTCGGTGGCGCCTGGTGGGTGTCCGCGCACGGAGACGTGCGGCCGGGTCGCGCCCACCCCGCCGACGCCCGGGACCCCTCCGTCGCCCTCGCCGCGACCGCCCCCGCGGCCACGCCGGACATCGCGCCCGACCCCGCCCTCGCCGTCTCGGAGACGACCGCGGAGGAGGCCGGGATCCCCGCCGCTCCCAACCGAGCGCTGCCCCCCGAGGTCGTCGCCGCCACGCTCGTCCGCCCCGCGCAGGACGCCCGCTCTCCCGCCCGGCTGGCCGCCCTCGCGTCCTCCAAGGTCGAGCCCGCGCGCGTCGTCCTCCGCCTCACCGAGGCGACCTTCGCGGACGTGTGGGTGGACGGCGAGCGCCTCGGGCCGCGCAAGGGCAGCGGCGCGCCGTCGAGCTGGGTCGGCACCGAGGCGAACCCGCTCCTGCTCGCCCCCGGAAAGCACAAGATCGAGGTGCGCAACCCCTTCGCCGACCCCTTCGTGCGCGAGGTCCAGGTCTCCGAGGGCGAACCCGTCTCCCTCGACGTGCCGCTCGTGAAGAAGCAGGCGACCTTCGTGGTCAACTCGAACCTCCCGCGCGAGTGCTCCTACACCGTCGGAGGCACCCGCTACGAGTCCGTCGCGATCCACCCCGAGTTCAAGCTGCGTGAGCCCCCGGCGGACACCCCGGTCGTCTTCACCTGCCCCGCGCCCTTCGGCTCCCTCTCGACCCAGCTCGGCCGCAGCGAGCCCGGCGGCATCAAGATCCTCCCGACCACGGTCGACGTGCCGAGGAAGCACCCGTGACCGGGCTGTCGTGGCCGGTGGGCATGCGGCGCGCCCCCACGGCAAAAAGCGTAGGATTCATGCGGCTCCTCGCGGCCTGGCACGCCCCTTGCTTTGCTGTCCTCGCGTCGGGCTGCTTCTACATCGGCCCGATCCCCACCGTCGAGTACAACTTGCCCCCTGAGATCAAGCGCGCCGAACCTGCTGCCGATACCGAAGAGGCGCTCCTCATCGGTCCGTCCGGGCAGTCGGTCTTCGTCATCGCGGAGGATCCCGAGGGGGACGAGGTGCGCTTCACCTGGACGCTCACGGGCGAGGGCATCCTCGGCTACGGCTACCCGGTCTACGATGGCGAAGGCAGCGAGATCGTGCTCGAGCACGACCCCGACCTCGACGGGAAGACGCTCGGCTGTCTCCTGGACGACGGCGAGAACGACCTGGTGGCGCTCAGCTGGCGCCTGGAGGTGCTGTGATGCGCATGTTCACCGCCGCCACCCTCCTCTTCGTGCTCTGTGGCTGCTCGGACATGGCGCTCAAAGGCGGTCGCTTCGACACCGCCGAGGCCACCGCCGAGGCCACCGCCGAGGGCACCCTCCGCCTCGACATCGACCCCCCCGACTCCGACGACGGCACGGTCCTCCTCGCCCAGAGCCACATCGTCCTGCCGGCCGACTACGAGGGCCTCGGCATCGAGCTCTTCGACACGCGCACCGTCTCCGGCGTGCTCACCGCCCAGGTCACCCGCGGCTGGAGCCTCGGCGGCGCGCCCACCACGCCCGAGCCCCTCGTGGCCGACCTCCTCGCGCTCGCGGAGGACAACCGCCTCGGCACCGTCGCGCGCAGCGACGCGGACGGCGCGTTCACCCTCTCCTTCCCCGCCTACCCCTTCGGCACCCAGCTCGTCTTCGTCCCCAACGATGCCGCGGTGGCGCCCCTGCTCGTGCTCGACGCGCCGGACATCGACCGCCCGCGCTTCGACCAGGAGATCGAGCCCGGCATCCCCGTCTACGGCCGCGTCAACGGCCTGATCGACGGGGTCGACACCGCGCTCGCGGGCGTCCCGCTCCGGATCTCGCGGCTCGTCAACGGCCAGGTGATCTCCAGCTCCGTGTTCACGACGGACGCGACGGGCTGGTACGTCGCGCGCGTCGATCAGCTCGGCGAGTACACGCTCGATGTGGGCGGCAGCGCCTTCGGCGAGGACATCGAGATCGCCCCCGCCGTCTCCGTGCCGCTGCTGGTGGAGGCCCCCGAGGGCGTGGAGGTCCCGGTGTCGCTCGGCCTCGTCGGCCACGCCACGGCGGACGGCCGCGTGGTGGACTCCTCCGGGGAGCGCGTGGCGGACGCGCGCGTGCGCTTCGTGTCGACCCTCCTCGACGGCGGGCCCGGCTCGCTCACCCTCGAGACCGACACCAACCGCGACGGCCGCTTCATCACCGACCTCCTCCCCGGCATCTACGACGTGGAGGTCATGCCCCGCTACGAGTCGGACGCCGTGCCCGCCAGCCCCGTCCGCTACAAGAATGTCCGGGTGGACGACGGCGTCGACCTCGGCGAGCTCCTGCTCCTCCCCGCCACGCGCCTCGCCGGCACCGTCCTCGACGTGAACGAGCGGCCCGCCGCAAACGTGCTGGTGGTCGCGACGGAGACCGGCTTCGCCGAGAACGTCTACTCCGGCCGCACCGGCCAGGACGGCACCTTCGACTTCCCCGTCTCCGACGTGCCGATGGTGGTGACCCTCACCCCGGCCGACTCCGCCTCGGGCGCCGTCACCCGCTCCGAGATCGAGGCCCCGGCCACTGTCAACTCTTTCCAGCTCGACGCCGGCGTGCCGGTCAGCGGCCGCGTCACCCACGGGGGCGCCTTCGTCGGGACCGCCTCCATCAAGGTGTACGACGCCGGCTCCGGCGCCCTCCTCGGCCAGACCTTCTCCGATGACGACGGCGTCTTCGCGCTCCGCATCTCGCTCCCCGAGCCGAGCCGCGACACCGACACGGCGACCGAAGACGACGACTCCGCCGACACCGGTGCGGACACCGCCGACACGGGCGCCGACACCGCACGGTAGCGCGCGATCTGCGGCGTTCGGCCCCGCGCCGGTTGACCACACCCCGCCCCGGCGGGTACCTTCCGCGCCATGTTGGCTTTAGCGGCCTTCGCGGCGATGGTCGAGGGCGCGTGGGCACAGGACGATCCGTCCCGTGCCGCCCTAGGGCATGCCGTCCAGCTCTACCTCGCGGGGGACACCGAGGCCGCGCGCGCCGCGCTCCAGGCCATCCTCGCGACCGGCCCCTCGCTCCCGGCGAACGTGCGCCGCGAGGCCCTCCTCTGGCTGGGGGACCTCCTCTACGCCGACGTCGGCGCAGACGCCGCGCGCAACGTCTTCGAGTCCCTCCTCGCGGAGGACCCCGCCTACCCCATCGACCGCTTCGCGCACTCGCCCGAGGTCGTCGCGCTCTTCGACTCGCTCCGCCCCGTCGCGCGGCCCGTCCCCGCCCCGCCCGAGCTCCCCGACTTCGTGGAGCGCCCGGACGGCCCGGACGCGCCGTGGCCCTGGAAGGTCCTAATCCCCGGCGGCGTCGGCTACTTCCTGGACGGCAAGCCGGTGGCCGGCGCCATCACCGGGGGGCTCCAGGCCGTCGGCCTCGGCGTCTCCATCGCCACCTACGTGCAGCTCCGCGAGGACTACCCGGCGGGCAAGTGGCCGGAGCCCGGCCAGTACCTCGAGGAGGGCGGAGAGGAGCGCGTCGAGGCCTTCCGCACCACCCTCGCGGTCAACCGGGTGAGCGCCTCCCTCGCGGTGGCCGCGTGGCTCCTCCCCATCCCCATCGAGACCGGCGTATGGGCCGGGCGCCGGCGCGTCACGATGGTCGTCGGCCCGAACACGGTGACGTTCGCCGGACGGTTCTAGCCGCATCCGTCGCGTCCGGCGGCCTGCGTGGCCCTCGGTCGGGAGCGTGGAGATATACTCCCCGCCACTCCGACCTCTGGAACCATGGCCTACCTCCGCTGCAAGGACCCCGTCCGGGGCGACGAGCGCGACATCCCGCTCCGCAAGCCCCTCGTCACCCTCGGCCGCGCCGAGGGCAACGACGTCGTGCTCGCCGACGTCACGCTCGCCCCGACCCACGCCAACCTGCTGCGCAAGGGCAACCACTTCACGCTCTCGGTCATCGACCGCAGCACGGTGTTCCTCTTCAACGGCCAGCGCGCCCGCTCGACCGATCTGAAGGTCGGCGACGAGGTCGTGTTCGGCCGCTTCACCGTCACGCTCATGGAGGGCGAGCCCAAGGCCGCCGCGCCGGTCACCGGCACCCGCATGAGCGAGGTCGACTCGCTCCGCAAGCTCTCCGAGTTCTCGCGGGACCTCATGGCCGAGGCCTCCCAGGAGCGCATCTTCAAGAAGCTCCTCGAGTCCGTCGTCGCGATCACCGGCGCGGAGAAGGGCTTCCTCATCGCCAACAAGGACGGCGACCGCTTCCTCGCCGCCTCGCACAACGTCGGCCGAGAGACGCTCGACATCTCCCGCGTCTCCGACAGCATCGTCGAGCGCGTCATGGAGGATCGCAAGGCGATCATCGTGAGCGACGCGATGCACGACACCACCTTCGCCAACGCGCGCTCGGTGGTCGATCTGCGCCTGTCCAGCGTCATGTGCGTGCCGCTGTCGTACCGCACCGAGCTGCTCGGCGTGCTCTACCTCGGCAACGACAACGTCCGGAACCTGTTCGACCAGCAGGACCTCGCCATGCTCGAGGTCTTCGCCAGCCAGGCGTCGATGCTGGTGCACACCGCGCTGCTCCTGAACGAGCTCCAGGCCACCAACCGCAACCTGCGGGACCAACTGCGACAGACGAGCCAGGGCGGCATGATCGGCAGCAGCCCGCCGATGAAGGAGGTCTTCAAGATCCTCCGCAAGGTGTCCCCGACCGACCTCTCCGTGCTCGTGCTCGGCGAGACCGGCACCGGCAAGGAGCTCATCGCCAAGGAGCTCCACCGGCTCTCCGCGCGCTCCGGCAAGCCCTTCGTCTCGATCAACTGCGGCGCCATCCCCGAGAACCTGCTCGAGAGCGAGCTGTTCGGCTACAAGCGTGGCGCCTTCACCGGCGCCAACACCGACAAGATCGGCCGCTTCGAGGCCGCGGACGGCGGCACCATCTTCCTGGACGAGATCGGCGAGATGCCGATGAACCTCCAGGTCAAGCTCCTCCGCGTGCTCCAGGAGCGCGTCATCGAGCGCGTGGGCGACGTGAAGAGCCGCCCCCTCGACATCCGCGTCGTCTCCGCCACGAACAAGGATCCCACCGAGGAGATCGCCGCCGGGCGCTTCCGCGAGGACCTCTTCTACCGCCTCAACGAGATCACGGTCCAGCTCCCGCCCCTGCGGGACCGCGGCGACGACATTCAGCAGATCGCCCAGTTCCTGCTCAACAAGTACGCCGAACAGTACGGCAGCAAGGCGCGCGGCTACTCGGCCGGCTGCGTCAACGCGATGCGCGCCTACTACTGGCCGGGCAACGTGCGCGAGCTCGAGAACCGCATCAAGAAGGCGGTCATCATGACCGACCGCCAGCAGCTCGGCCCGGACGACCTCGGCGTCGAGCCGAAGGCCAGCCGCGCCAAGCTCCAGACCCTCGCCGAGGCCGAGGAGGACTTCAAGAAGTCCTACATCCGCCAGGCGCTCGACCAGAACGCCTGGAACAAGGCGCAGACGGCGCGGGAGCTGGACGTCGATCCGCGGACGATCTTCCGTTACATCGAGAAGTTCGGGGAGTAGGTGCGCCCCTCGGCCGCGCATGCGACGCTTGGGTTGGGGCAAGGCTCGCAAACCGTCACGGCACGGGCTTACGGGCAGCTTTCGTCACACAGTTGAACCCTATCGACGACGCGCGTCATTCGCGCCGTCCGAACGTCGTATCGACGTAACCATCGAACGGGTGAGCGCTGCATACAAGGGCCCGCGATGCGCGCCCCGACCTCGATCCTCCGAACCTGGCAGGTCGCCATCCTCGTGATGGCCGGCCTCGTGCTCGGGAGCGTCACGCTCGCATGGCCGTTCGGGCGGGACCAGGGCAACTACGCCTACCCGGCGTGGGTGTGGCTCGACGGCGGCATGCCCTACCGCGATGTGTACGTCTTCAAGCCGCCCGGGACCGTGTGGGTGCACGCCCTCGCCCAGACGCTCGTCGGCCCCTCGATGACGGCGCTGCGCGTGTTCGATCTCGGCTGGTCCATCGTGACCGCACTGCTGCTCGCCAACCTCGCGGGGCGCTGGTTCCCCCGGCCTGGCGTCAGCGTCGTCGCGGGCGTGGCCTGGCTCTTCCTGTACGACGGCTTCGACTTCTGGAACACCTGCCAGACCGATGGCTGGATGACGCTCCCGGCGCTCGCCGCGATCTGGATCATGACGGTCGACGACGCCTCGCCGAGGCCGCGGTGGCCGGCGTGGCTCGCCGCGGGCGTGTTCCTCGGGGTGGCGGCCTGCCTGAAGTACACCGCGGTGCTGTTCGTGGTCCCTCTCGCCGCGGTCGTGCTCCGCGGGCCACGGGAGCTCGTGCGCCTCGTCGTGGTGGGCCTCGGCGTGGGACTGACCCTGGCGGTCGCGGGGGCGTGGTTGTGGGTGCGCGGCGCGATCCCCGGCTTCCTCGACTCGCAGCTCGGGCTCGTCCCGACCTACGTCATCGACACCGCGCGGAGCGGGAGCCTCGGCGGGACCCTCGCGGTGTTCGTCGACCGGCTCACGGACCTCCCAGAGCTCCGATACGTGCTGGTCGGCGTCGTCGCCGGCGTCGTACCCGTCGCCATCGGGCTCGTTCGCGGTGAGGCTCGGCCCTCGCTCGCCGCGCTGGCGCTGCTCGTCGCGGGCGCGGCCTCCTGCGCCGTCCAGGGCAAGCTGTTCCGGTATCACTACCTCGCGATGCTGCCTGGCACCGCGCTGTTCGCGGCCCTCGGAGTCGTGAGTCTGCTCTCGTTCGTACGTCGGGGCCAGGCGCTCGTCCTCGTCGGGATCGCGGCCGTGCTCCTCGCCACCTCGCCCTACCCGGCGCGCTGGGCCACCCTGGGGCAGCTCGTGTCCGGCACGCTGACGCTTCGCGCGCATTGGGCGACCAAGCCCTTCCGCGTCAACAAGATGTCGGTCGACGACAACCTCGCGGCCGCCGACTTCATCGCCCGCGAGACAGCGCCCGGCGACCGCGTCTTCGTCTGGGGCTACGACCCGATGGTCAACGTCCTGGCGCGGCGGAAGACGGTCTCGCGCTTCCTCTACAACTACCCCCTCGCCGTGGCGTGGGGCAATCCGGCCTACGCCACCGAGCTCCTCGACGCGCTCGCGGCTGACCCGCCCAGGTTGTTCCTCGTGGGTTCGCAGGACGCGACGCCCCACGTGACCGGCACGAACGACGATTCACGGCAGCTCTTCTTGAAGTTCACGGCGCTCCGGGACTTCGTGACCGCCCGCTACGTGCCCGCCGCGACGGTCGCCCGCTTCGACATCTACCGGCTTCGGACGGAGTAGATCCATGCCTGCCCCGCGCATTAGCGTCGTCGTCCCCTTGTACAACGAGCTCGAGTCGCTCGAGGCGCTCCACGCCGAGATCGTCGGGGTCCTCGGTGACATGCCGTTCGAGATCATCTACGTCGACGACGGATCGACCGACGGCAGCGACGCCCTCCTCCACTCCATCGTCGGCGCGGATCGGCGTGCCCGCGCGCTCCACTTCACGCGCAACCTCGGCAAGTCGGCGGCGTACATGGCGGGCTTCGAGGCCGCCAAGGGCTCGCTCGTGGTGACGCTCGACGCCGATCTCCAGGACGATCCCCACGAGATCCCCGCCATGATCGCGCGCCTCGACGCCGGCGCGGACCTCGTCGTCGGTTGGAAGCAGGGCCGCTTCGACAACGAGCCGCTCAAGGCCGTGCCCTCACGCTTCTTCAACGCCCTCCTCGGCGCGCTCTTCGGGCTCGTGCTCCACGACTCCAACTGCGGCTTCCGCGTGATGCGGCGGGCGGTCGCGGCAAACCTGGAGCTCAACGGGGACCTCTACCGCTTCATCCCGCAGCTCGCGGCGTCGAAGGGCTTCCGGGTGGTCGAGCAGCCCGTGAAGCATCGTAAGCGCAAGTTCGGCAAGAGCAAGTACGGCGCCCGCCGGTTCTGGACGGGCCTCCTCGACGTGCTCACCGTGCGCTTCCTCACCCGCTACGTGGGCCGCCCGCTGCACTTCTTCGGGACCGTCGGCCTCGCGCCCACGCTGTTCGGCCTCGCGATCGAGCTCTACGTGGTCGGCTGCAAGCTCACGGGCGACTCCTTCCAGGAGCACGTCGCCGCCATCATCCTCGGCGCCCTCCTGCTCATCGTCGGCTTCCAGTGCATCATCACCGGGCTGATCGGCGAGATGTTGTCCGCTCAGCGGCGCGAGCGCGCCCAGCTCCGGAGCGAGGTGGGCGGTGCCTGAGATCGATACCTCGAACCACGCAAAGTACGTCGAAGCGGAGTCGAGCCCGGTCCTCCGCAGCTTGATGGGGCACCTCTACGCCACCGTCGTCAAGCGCACCCGCTCCTTCGCGCCGATCGACCTCCTCGACGCCGGCTGCGGCGAGGGCCACGCCGTGGGGCCCCTCCGCGCGCTCGGCCCGATCCGCTACACCGGCGTGGACGCAAACCCCGCGTGCATCGCGTGGTGCCGCGACCGGCACCCGGAGCTGCCCTTCGCGGAGGCCTCCGTCCTCGCGCTCCCCTTCGAGAACGCGGCGTTCGACGTGGTGGTGTGCATGGAGGTGCTGGAGCACCTCGACGCGCCCGAAGCCGCGGTGAGCGAGCTGGCACGGGTGGCGCGGCGCGGCGTCGTGATCACCGTCCCGTTTGAGCCGGTGTTCCAGCTCGGGAACGCGCTTCGTGGCAAGTACCCAGAATCCTGGGGAAACCACCCCGAGCACATCCAGCATTGGGGCCGGCGCTCCTTCCGCCGCTTCCTCGAACGGACCCGGGCGCTGGAGGACGTGTCGGTCGACATCGCGGGCCCGTGGTTGGTGGCATGCGCGCGGCCGCGGCTGTGACGGGAGGCGCGCCCCGGGGCCAGGCATGGGCGTGGGCTAGGCGAATCCTCCCGTTCGTGGGCCTGACGCTCACCTTCGTCCTGCTCGCCCGCTTCGTCGACATGAAGGCGGCGCTCAACGCGCTCGTGTCGGCGGATCTGGCGTGGCTCTTCGCGGCTGCGGTCGCGACGCTGCTCGCGCCCGTGATCGTCGGGTGGAAGCTCTGGATCGTGGTCCGTATCGTCGATGTCGCCGTCCCCTTCTCGCGGTGCTGGTCGGCCGTGCTCGCCGCCGTCACCCTGAACGCGGTGCTCCCGGGACGCGGCGGCGACTTCGTGCGCGCAGGCCTCCTCGCGGACGGCCCCGGCAGCACGTCGCTCCTCCTCGGCGCGGTCCTCCTCGAGCGGCTCGTCGACGTGTTCACGCTGGGGCTGCTCGCCCTCCTCGCATCCGCGAGCGGCGACGCGGGGGTCGTCCCCTGGCTCGGCGCGGCCGCGTGTGGCGCCGCGGTGCTCGCGGTCGTCGCCATGGCGCTCGGCCACCGGGTGCCCTTCAAGCCAGAGCTCGCCGAACGGTTGGGGCGGGCCGCGCGGCGCCTCTCCGCCCGGCCCGGCCTGGGCGCGCTCCTCGTCCTGACGAGCCTCCTGTCGTGGCTCAACAACGTCGGGGTGCTCGCGCTCTGCCTCGAGGCGGTCGGCGGCCGGGTGCCGCTGCTCGCCCTCGCGCGCGCCGTGCCCATCGCCATCCTCGCGGGCATCGCGCCCGTCACCGTGGGTGGCATCGGCACCCGCGACGCGGCCCTGGTCGCCCTCCTCGCACGCTACGGCCAACCCGAGGCCGTTGTCGCGGCCGGGCTCGCCTACACGGCGCTGACGAGCTGGTTCCTCGCCGCGTTCGGCCTCCTGGCGCTCCGGCGCGAGGTGCTCGCACGCGCGCGCGTCGCCCGAACCCAGGGCGCCGCATGAACACCGATCACAACAACGCTCGCGACGACGCGGCGATCGTCGGGGCACTCTTTCTCCTTGCGCTCGTCCTGCGCGTCCTGGCGGCGTATGTGCTCGGTCCCCACGTTGATGAGGCTGAGAGCGTGCTTGCGGCGCGGATTGTGGCGCGCGACGGCGTCCCCCTGCTCCCGTCCGGTGTGCTCTTCCTCCAAGGCGCGACCCTGAGCGTGCTGCTCCAACCGCTCCTGTCGTGGTCGCCCGATCCGCTCGCGCTGTTTCCGCTCCGGCTCCCGAGTGCGCTCGCGGGCGCGCTCGCGGTCCCGGTCCTTCACGCCCTCGCCCTCGCCTCGGCGCGCACCGGCGCACCGCGCTCTTCGCCGGCTTCGCCCTCGCCCTCGACCCCGCCTCGATCGAGTGGAGCGCCCATGTGCGCCCCTACGCGCTCCTCCAGCTCGTATCCGTCGGCGCCATCCTCCTCTGGCTCCGCGCCCTCGACCGCTCCGGCTGGCGGTGGTCCGCCGCGTTGGCGACAACGCTCGCGTTCGGTGTCTTCACGCACATCGGCGTGCTCCTCCTCGTGCCGCCGATGGTCCTCCTCACCTGGGCCCGGGGCGGCCCGCGCGCGCGCGCCCCGATGGTCGCGCTGCTCTCGATCGCCGTGCCCTTCGCTGTTTTTCTAGCCATGAACATGGCATTTTCCGTCACGACCAAGGGCGCCGCGACCGGCCCGTCCTTCATCGGCGACCATCTCCTCGACCTGCGGCGGCTCCTGTCCCCCCAGCTCGACGCGTGGCGGTGGTTGTTCCCCCGGAGCGCAACTCGGGAGCTCCTGCCGCCCCTCCTCGGGGCCGCGGCGGGTGTGCTCGTCGCGCGGCGCGTGCTCGCCCCGCACCCCTCCCGGTTCGGCACCCTCGTGACCCTCGCGCTCTACACCTTCCCCGTCGTCGTCGTGAGCTGTTTCACTTCGGATGCCCAGCCTCGCTACCTCCTGCACGTCCAGCCGCTCACCTGGTTGCTCGCGGGGCAGGCCCTCGAGGAGCTCCTCCGCGTCCGCGTTCCGGCCGCTGAGCGCATCGCGGCCCGCACCCTGGCGCTCAGCGCCCTCGTCATCGTCTCCGCGCATCTCTTCGACGGACTCTATGCCCGGTTTGCACGACCCGAGGTCGATCCCAGCTACCAGGCCGCGCTCACCTGGGTCGCGGCGCGCCAGCAGACCGGCGAGCCCGTCCTCTCCGCGATGACCGCGGTGGCGTGGCTCGCGCCGGTGCCTCTCGCGGACGTGCGCTTCCTCGCCGGCCCCGAGGGGGGCGAGCGCGCCCTCCGCTACACGCGCCCAGGCCCCGACGACGCCCGCGTGGACTACTGGGCCGGCGTCCCGGCCGTCGCGTCGACGCGCGCGCTCTGCGCAATCCTCGACGCGCACCCCGGGGCGTGGATGGTCGCGGACGCCGAGCGACTCGGCGCCGAGTGGGCGTTCGCCGGCTCCTTCGCCAAGGTGATCCTCGGCTCCTCGGAGCTCGTGTACGTCGGGACGGATGGGGGACGGGTGTATCGATCGCACCCGAGGGCGGCCTGGACCCCGAGCGCACTCGCCGCTTGCGAGGGGTGAGGCGAGCCGGGTTCGGATCGTCACCCAGGTGCGGTACCATCGCCGCATGTTCGCCTTCCTCGCACTCTCCGCGTCTGCACAGGATCTCGTGCTGGAGGGCCTCGTGCCCGCGGACGATGGGGTGGACTACTTCGTCCTGGACGTCGAAGTGCCGGTGGGGACCGTCGAGATCGAGGTCGCGCACCGTGCAACGGACGATCGCGACGTGCTCGACTTCGGGCTCCTCGACGTCGCAGGCTTCCGGGGATGGGGCGGAGGAAACAGTGAGCCCGCCGTGGTCGGCGAGGAGGCCGCGTCGCGGAGCTACCTCCCGGGCCCCCTGCCGGCGGGAACGTGGCGCGTGCTCGTGGGCGAGGCGCAGCTTCGATCCGAGGCCCCGGGCTACCGCGTGGAGGTGTCGTTCCACACGAAACCCACGCTCGCGCAGGCCGCCGACCGGGCCCCCTACACCGACGCGGCGCCCCTCGTGAACGCCCCAGGCTGGTACGCGGGCGACTTCCACGTTCACTCGGAAGACAGCGGCGACGCCTCCGCGACATTGGACACGATCGGGGCCTTCGCGGAGGGCCGCGGGCTCGACTTCGTCGTCGTGACCGACCACAACACGGTATCGCACGTCGACCGCCTCGGGGCCGTCCAGGCAGCACACCCGGCCCTGCTCTACGTGCCCGGCGTCGAGTTCACCACCTACGCCGGCCACGCCACCGGTTTCGGCGCGTCGTCCCATGTGCCACACACCCTCGGTTACGACGGGGTCACCGTCGAGGCCGCGGCGGAGGCCTTCGCCGCGCAGGACGCCCTGTTCTCCATCAACCACCCCGTCCTCGACCTCGGCGACCTCTGCATCGGCTGCGCGTGGACCGCCGCCATCCCGCCGGTGGGGCTGCTCCACGGCGTCGAGGTGCAGACCGGCGCCTACGGCGTGACGGGCGCGCTCTTCCACGCGGACGCCGTCGCCTTCTGGGAAGGGCTCCTGGACCAGGGGCACCACCTCGCCGCGCTGGGCGGGAGCGACGATCACCGTGGTGGCACGGGCGAGGGGCCGCTCGACTCCCCGATCGGCAGCCCGACCACCCTCGTCTGGGCGGACGACCTCTCGGTCGACGCGCTGCGCGAGGGCGTCCGTTCGAGCCGGACGGTCGTGAAGCTGAACGGTCCCGAAGACCCGATGATCATCCTGGACACCACGCCCGCACGAGACGGGGACACGGTCACCGCGGCGACCGTGACGCTCGACGCGACGGTCACCGGCGGCCTCGGGAGCGCCATCCGCTTCGTCCGGAACGGCGTGGCGATGGAGCGCGCGCGTGTGGACGCGGATCCATTCGTCCTCTCCCTCGACGTTTCCCCTCCGGCCTCTGGGAGCGACCGCTACCGGGTCGAGGCCCTCGGCGACGACGATGTACCGCAGGTGCTCACCAGCTACGTCTGGGTGGCCGCCGCGCCAGAGGCCGCGGATCTGCCTGCGTGCGGCTGCCGATCCGGTGGTGGGTCGGGTGCGCTCGTGGCGTGCGTCGCGCTCCTCTCTCGCCGCAGACGGCTTCCTGTCGCGCGGAGGGCCGATGCCCACGGCCCGCGAGCGGTGCGCGAGGATCACGCCAAGCTCCGGGCCGGGGTACGACATCAGCCCTGAGGGGCGCTCTCGGGCGGCTTCTGCGCGCCAAGGTACGCGGTGGCCTCGGCCAGCTCGTCGAAGCCGGCCACGAGCTGCTGACGCTGCTCGACGATCGACTTGCCGGGATCGATGGTCTCGGCGCGCGCGCGGATGGCGCGCAGCCACGGCTCCATGTCGGTGCGACCGCGGGACCGCGCGACCTGCTCGAGGGTGGCGGCGCCCTCGAGGAGCCCGCTGCGCGCCCACGAGGACTGCTGCTTCGCGCTCGGCGCCGACTGCGCGATCCGATCCGCGTAGTCCTCGATGTTGAGGATCCGCGGGTCCAGCGCGTCGCGCTCGGGCAGCGCGGCGAGGGCGTCGGCCGCGTGGCGGAGCGCCACCACGAGGTCCCGCTGGTCGAGCGCCGGCGACCGCTCCATCTGGGCCACGTCGTCGCGGAGCCGATCCACCGCCCGGCGCACCTCCCGCCGCGCCGAGGCCTGCTCCTTCTCCACCGGTGACTTCACCGCCTCGCCGGACTTGGCGCACCCCGCGAGCACGAGGCCGAACATCAACCCTGCGAGCGCTCTTCTGACTGCCGTGTGCACACTCTCCTCCGTGGGGCGCCAGACCGGAAAGGACGGCGCCGTCGGCCGAAGTATCGGCACGGGGAAGCTCCGCAGTCCGGACTTTCCATCCACCGGGTCGGCAGGCGCCCGACGCGGGCCCCCTCGCCGGCACACCGTGGGATAGAGCCGAGGCACATGTCCCCTCCCCGCCGCTCGACCCTCCCGGCGCGCCTCGCCGCCGCCGTCCTCGCCCTCTCGGCCGCCGCGGCCCTCGCCCCCCCGGCCCACGCGATCGACGAGCAGTCCGAGCTCTCCACGCAGAGCCACAAGACGCTCAGCGACTACTTCGCGGACCTCGAGAGCGACTCCGACCCGGACCGCCTCTACGCCGCCCGCGTGCTCCGCGGCGAGCTCTCCCGCGCCCTCCGCACCGAAGCCACCGCCCGGGAGGGCAGCCTCGCCTCGCTCGACGCCCGCGCCACCCTCCTCGAGCTCGAGACCCGCCTGCCGTTGGGCTGCCGCCGCGGCCTCCAAAAGCTGAACAGCGTGGCGCCGTGCGCCGACATCCTGCGCATGCTCGGCACGAAGGAGGCGCTCCCGGAGCTCCAGACCGTGCTCTCGGTCGAGAAGCGCAAGTGGGTCCGGAAGCACCTCGAGAGCGCCATCGCAGAGCTCGGGTCCTGATGCGCACCGTGGGCCTCACGGGCGGGATCGCGTGCGGCAAGAGCACCGTGGCGGACCTCCTGCGCGCCCGCGGCGTGCCCGTGCTCGACCTCGACCAGGTGGCCCGCGACGTGGTCGCGCCGGGAGAGCCCGCGCTCGCCGAGATCGCCGCCGCCTGGCCCGGTGTCGTGGTGGACGGCCGGCTCGACCGCAAGGCGCTCGGCGCGGTCGTCGTCGCCGATCCGGGCGCGCGGCGCACGCTCGAGGGCTTCACCCACCCCCGCATCTGGGAGCGCATGGAGGCCTGGCTCGCCGCCCGCGCCGCCGAGGGCGCGCCGGTCGCCGCGGTCGAAGCCGCGCTCATGGTCGAGACGGGCAGCTATCGCCGCTACGACAAGCTCCTGGTCGTGTCCTGCTCCCCCGCCGTGCAGCGCGCCCGCCTCGCCGCCCGCGAGGGCTACGACGCGGCGACGGTCGAGCGCTGGCTCGCCACCCAGGTGCCGCTCTCCTCCAAGGAGGCCGTGGCGGACGTGGTGATACACAATGATACATCGCCAGATGTGTTGGCCGCCGTGGTAGACGAAGCGTGGAGGAAGATCCTGGCCGATGCCTGATCTACGCGTCGCCACCGCGGCCCCTGTCCCCCGGCGCCCGGGCTTGATGGCGCCCCAGCCGTGGGTAGGGACCGAGGGGAGGTGGGGGCACATGGCCACGAAGAGGACACCGCGCGGCAGCGGGCCGCCCCGTCGGTACGGAGACCAGGACATCGGGGAGAGCCCCGTCGAGGCCGGCTCGCACGCGGACGACGAGGGGCTGGACGGCTACCAGTACGTCACCGGCGACGTTCCGTACCAGACGCAGGAGGAGATCCTGCTCGATCAGGAGCGCACCGACGATCGCTCCGAGGACGACCGCGACCGCGAGGCCCCCGAGGAGGTCGTCGCCGACCGCGTGGCCTTCGACGAGCGCGACGACGTCAACATGATCGCCGACGTGGACCGCCAGGGGCGGCGCGGCCAGGAGGAGCACGACTGGCAGGGCGACATGTACGCCGACTCCGGCCGCGACCGCCCGAGCGACGGGAGCAAGCGGCGGCGCTGACACATCTGATACATCTACCGATACACCGCCGGTGTATCAGGCGATGCCGAGCGCGCCCTCGGCCACGATCATCGCGAGCGCCATGATCGTGTGCTGCGGGTTCACGCCGATGTTGTCCGGCATCAAGGAGGCGTCCGCGACGTAGAGGCCCTCGTGCCCGTGCACCTTCCCGCGCGTGTCGCACACCGAGCGCGTCGGGTCCGTCCCCATCATGCACCCGCCGAACAGGTGCGAGAGGATGGCGACGTAGCGCTTCGGGTCGAGGGGGGCGTTCGCGAGCACGTCCAGCTCGGTGGGGCCGAGGCTGTAGGGGATGCCGTGCACACCCGGGATGACGACGCGCGCGCCGGCCGCGAAGTGCATCTCCGACATCTTCACGAGGCCCGCGCGGAAGCGGGCCATGTCGTACTCGTCGAAGCTGTAGCGGATCACGGGCTTGCCGCCCCAGCCCGCGCCGACGGTGCCGACGCTGCGGGCCCGCAGCGCGTGCACCCACATCGCGATGTGGCGGTAGCCGACCACGCGCTCCATGAACGCGCGCCCGCCGCCCGCGAGCCGCGAGATGGCCATCTCCATGGGGATGGAGAGGGTCTCGAGCTTGAGCCCGGCGTCCTCACGGTACTTCGTGGAGGCCCAGCCCTGGGTGACGCCGAAGTTCTGGTCGACCGGCTCGTCGTAGATGCCGAACACGCCGGTGCCGGGATGCGCGCGGAAGCCGGCGCCGACGGCCGCGTGGGTGAGGCCCGAGCGCCGTAGGAGCACGGGGCTGTGCGTGACCGAGGCCGCGACGAACACGCCCTTGCGGGCACGGGCGGTGAACTTCGCGCCCTTGGCGCGCGTCTGCGGGTGGACGAAGCGGCCGGTGACGCCGACCGCGCGCCTGCCCTCGAAGAGGATGCGCTCCGCCGGCGCGGACGAGAGGATCTGGCCGCCGCGCCGCAGGACCTCGGGCACGTAGTTGAGGTTCGTGCTCTGCTTCTTCATCTCGCGGCAGCCCTGGAGGCACTGGCCCGAGCCGATGCACCCCTTCGCGTAGCGTTTGATGACGTGCCCGCCGAAGTTACCGGCGGCGTCCGCTTTGAGCGCGAGCTCGTTGGAGCGGCCCATCGCGGCCGGGGCGGTCTCGGCGACGCAGAGCTCGTCCTCGAGCTGATCCTGGAAGCGCCACACGCGCTCCTGGATGCCGGTGATGCCGTGGTTGCGCGCCCACTCGCCGAAGATGTCCTCGGGGGTGCGCACGCAGATCGCGGAGTTGATGACGGTGGTGCCGCCGACCAGCCGCGCCTGCACGACCGGCCAGAGCGCCCGCCCCATCGTGATCGTGGCGCCCCAGTCGTCCATCATGTCGCGCATGGCGCCGTAGGTGCTCCACGCGTAGTCGTGCGGGTCGCGCCAGGGGCCGGCCTCGACCATCAGCACGCTCGCGCCCGAGCGGGCCAGCGTCACCGCGGCGGCCGCGCCGCCCGCGCCGGTGCCGACGACGACGTAGTCGGCCTCGACCGCGACATCCCCGCGCTCCTGGAAGGGTACGTGGCTCATCGGGACGGGCTCCTGCCTGCGCGCGGCGGGCTCACGTGGTGCGGAACGTGCCGGGATCGGCCGGGTAGGCGGCGATGTTGAAGCGGCGGCGCACGGCGGCGTCCTGCCCCCAACACATGCAGGCGTACATCTTCAGCAGGAAGACGGCCTGGCGGAGCAGGTAGAAGCGCGTGCTGCAGATGCGGTTCGCGTGCGTGTCGCGCAGGCCCGCGGGCAGCAGGAACGACGGGAGCGGCACGTAGACGGTGATCACCGGCGTGACCGCGAAGATGACCGCGCCGAGCACCAGCCCCGCCCACACGAGCATCGGGCTCTCCCGACGCACGGTGGCGAGGAAGGTGTCCACGCCCGCGTCAGCCAGGCCGGGTTGGTCCCCCACGGCCGGCATCATGTCGCACATCGTGCTGCGGACGAGCCAGGTCATGGGCGAGCCTCCCGGACGGGCCACGCGGGCGTGGGGCCCACGTCAGTACTGGATGAGGGACTGGACGGTCGCCGGGGCGAGCGCCGAGCGGCCGTCGAGGAAGCAGAGCTCGATGACGAAGCAGCAGGCCACGACCTTGCCGCCGAGGCGCTCGACGAGCTTCGCGGTGGCGACGGCGGTGCCGCCGGTGGCGATGAGGTCGTCCACGACGAGGACGCGCTGGCCGGGCTTCACGGCGTCGACGTGCATGTCGAGGGTCGCGGAGCCGTACTCGAGCGCGTAGGACTCGCTGACGCGCTCGTAGGGCAGCTTGCCGGGCTTGCGCGCGGGCACGAAGGCCGCGTTGAGCTCGAGCGCGAGCGGCACGCCGAAGAGGAAGCCGCGCGACTCCATGCCGACGACGGCGTCGATGCCGGCGTTGCGGTAGAGCTCGGCGAAGTGGCCGGTGATGCCCCGCATCAGCTCGGGCTGCGCGAGCACGGGAGTGATGTCCTTGAACAGGATGCCGGGCTTGGGGAAGTCGGGAACGTCGCGGATGGTGCGCCGGATTGCGCCCTCGAGGTCGTTCATCGGGAGAGTGGTCATGTTGCCTCCGGCGCGGCGCGGCCGCGCGAGCCGAACCATTTCACGAAGAGCCACCCCGCACCAAGCCCCGCGATGAGGAGAACGAACCCGATGAGGTCCTCCTTGATCACGTGGGAGAGGGCGGAGGGGTCGGTCAGGAGGTCCGGACGGCGCCCGATCGTGCGCGCGCCGAACCACGAGAGAATGCCGCACCACAGGGTCGAGCCCACGAACGTGATGCCGACGAACGCCCCGAACGGGATGCGCATCAGGCCCGCGGGGAAGCCGATGAGGTGGCGCACGACGGGCAGCAGGCGCGCGAAGAAGATGCCGCCCAACGCGTATTGGGCGAGCCACCGCTCGGCGAGCTCGAGGCGCGCGGGCGGGAGCAGGAAGTACTTGCCCCAGCGCGCGACGAAGGCGCGCCCGGCCGTGTAGGTCAGCCAGTAGCAGAGCGAGGAGCCGAAGGTCGACCCGAGGCCGCCCGCCAGGATGACGCCCCAGATGTTCATCTTCCCCTGCTGCGCCCAGTAGGCGGCGGGGGGCATGATGATCTCGGACGGGATGGGGACGACGGTGCTCTCGAGCGCCATCATCGTGAAGACGCCGAGGTAACGCCACCTCTCCACGAACTCGAACCACGAGACCATCAGATCGTGCAGCATCAGCTCTCCAGCTTCCATCCCCGGAGGACGGGGAGCATCTCGTGGGCGGTGAGGTCCATGTGGAGCGGGGTCACGACGGCGAAGCCGGCCTCGCACAACGGACCGTCGGAGTCGGGGAGGTCGGCGAAGCGATCGTGGTCGCCCCCGATCCAGTAGTACTTGCGGCCGCGCGGATCCGTGTTGACGGCCACGGTGGGGTGGTACCAGCGGCGGCCCAACGGCGCGATGCGCACGCCGGCGAGCTGGTCGTAGGCGCGATCGGGCACGTTGATGTTGAGGAGCACGCCCGGCGGGAGGCCGCGCTGGACGGTCTGCTGCACGATTTCCCGGGCGACGCGCTGCGCGGTGTCCCAGTGCGGGCTCGGGCCGGTCACCCAGAGGCTCACCGCGACGGACGGGATGTCGAAGGAGGCGGCCTCGCGCGCGGCGGCGACGGTCCCCGAGTACATCACGTCGTTCGAGAGGTTGGACCCCCGGTTGATGCCGGACACCACGAGGTCGGGCTTGCGCGGCAGCAGGTGGTGCGCGGCGAGGTAGACCGAGTCGGCCGGGGTGCCGGACACCGAGAAGCGCCGGGGGCCGTGCTCGGCCACGCGGAGCGGCTCGTGCATGGTGAGGGAGTGGGACTTGGCGGACTGTTCCGTAGCCGGGGCTACGGTCCAGACCTCGCCGAGGTCGGCCATGGCGGCTTCGAGGGCGCGGAGGCCAGCGGCGTCGATGCCGTCGTCGTTGGAGAGGAGGATGAGCATGTTGCGAGTGCTGCCGGGCATAACCCGTGTGTCGTCCGGCACCCCCACAGGCGCCTCCGTCTTGATAGCATGTGCGCGCCGATGCGCCCCCGTTACTCCGACCTCTTCCGCCGCATGCGCGACCCCGACCCGGTCGCCGCAGACGCCGCTTTCGACGCCGTCCTCTTCGACCGTGGGGAGGCCATCCCCGATCTGATCGAGTGCTTCGAGAAGAGCAAGAAGGACCCGCTCCTGCGCTTCCTCTCGGTGCAGCTCCTCGGGTTCTCGGAGTCGCCCCTCGCGTTGCCGGTCCTGCTCGAGGCCCTGGACGACAAGAACGCGATGGTCCGCGCGGAGGCCTGCCGGTCCCTGGAGGACCTCGCGGACACCTCGTCGATCCCCCACCTCGAGGCCCGCCTCACCGACGTCGACGACGAGGTCCGGCTCGCCGCCGCCGAGGCCCTCGCGGTCGTGCGCGGCCCCGGTGGGCGCGAGACAGGCTGAGTCGCCGGGCACGTGCTAGCTTGAGGTCGTGCTCGCCCTCCTCCTCACCGTGTCCTTCGCCTCGGCCCAGACGGCCGAAGAGCTCGTCGGTCGCATGAAGGGCGCGTGGGACGCGCTCTCCACGTACCGCACCACCCAGATCATCCAGGAGCGCGTCAAGGGCGAGCTCGGGCCCGAGCAGCGCGTGCACGTCGCGTTCCGGAAGCCCTGGGAGATCCAGATCGAGTGGGAGTCCCAGCACCCGGGGCGCAAGGTCTACTGGAGCGCGGCGCGCCACGAGGGCGAGGTGCAGATCTACCCCGGCGGGTTCGCCGGGAAAGCCGTCGGCATCCTCAGCTTCGCGCTCGACAACCGCATCCTCAAGGCGGACACGAACTACTCCCCGGCGGACGGCGGCTTCGGCTACCTCGTCAAGCTCGTCTCCTCCAGCCTCGCCCCCTCGTCGCCTCACCGCCCGACGCTCGGCGCGCCCGTCGCGTCCACCTCCGGCGGGGACCGCACCTGGACCCTCGCGCTGGACGACGTGCAGCACCCCCGCTTCAGCCGCGCGGAGCTGCTCGTCTCGACCACCACCGGGCTGCCGCGGCGCTTCACCGCCTGGGCGGCGGACGGCGCCCTGGCCGAGCGCTACGAGTGGTTCGACACGGAGGTGAACCCCGTACTCGTGAACGAGGTCGACTTCAGTTCGGGCTACAATTAGGGTTCGGCGTTCTTTTCTGCGCTGGCGAGCGCCCCACCCCGAGGGCGACACGGAGGCCGAGCGCTGGCGTGACCGCCGCGACGATGCTGTACTTCACGCCGGCACGGGCTCGTGCTCCCCCGGCGGGCGCGCCGTGGTTGCGCGGGACGTTGTGGCGGCCGGACGACAATGGACAGGTTAGTCGGGCTCATGTTCATCGTCGCCGTCGTGAACCTCAAGGGTGGGTGCGGGAAGACCACCCTCGGCACCCAGCTCGCGGGCCGGTTCGCCGCCCAGGGCCACCGCACGCTCCTCGGAGATCTCGACCGGCAGCAGAGCGCCATCCGCTGGGTGGAGAGGCGCCCGGCCACCCTCCCGCTGATCGAGTCCGTCGAGCTCGACGTGGACGCCATGGTCCTCCCCTTCGGCGAGGGTCGGATGGTCATCGACGTGCCCGCGGGGATGAAGCGCAAGGCCCTCGAGGTCGTGGTGCGCGCGGCGGACGCGCTGGTAGTGCCGGTGCTCCCCTCCGTGTTCGACGAGCAGAGCACCGAGCGCTTCCTGCGCGTCCTCGGCGAGCTCAAGCCCGTCCGGAAGGGGCGCCGCCCCGTGGCGATCGTGGCCAACCGCGTGCGCTCCCGCAGCCCCGCCGCGCGCGCCCTCGACACCTTCCTCGCGGGGCTCGAGCACCCCGCCGTGGCCCGGATCTCCGACTCGCAGCACTACGCCAGCGGGGCCTCGACGGGCATCACCCTCTTCGACATGCGCCCGGGGAGCGTCCGCGCCGCCGTCGCCGAGTGGACGCCGCTCCTCGAGTTCCTCGACAAGTGCGCCGCCGAGCAAGGCGAAACGGCCGAGTCCGCCGCGGGCTGATCCCGACGCGCGGCCCGGTCACGTACCCCCCGGACCCTCCCCCCCGCTTCACGAGGCGCGGGCCGCTCCTATGTTCTCCCCAGGAAGGGGGAGCGACGAATGGGCCGCCTCGCACGCGGATTATTGCTCGTGGCATGCGCGGGGATGTCCGCGCGGATGGCCACCGGGCGCATCCAGCCTCCCCCCCAGCCCCCTCCCCGCGTGGCGACGGGCGGCGTCGCGATGGATGGCGCGCTGGCTCCCGGCGTGGAGGGCCTTCGGACCTGGGCCGACGACCACGTGGTCGTCGCCGTGAGGCCGGGCGCCTCGCTCGCGGCGGTCGCGGACGCCCTGGGGAGCCGGGTGCTCCGGGAGGCCGGCCCGGCGGGCTACGCCGCCCTGGAGATCCCGCGGGGGCAGGATCTCCAGGGCTTCCTCGCCACGCTCCGGCGGGACGCGCGCGTCTCCGAGGCCGTGCCGGACGGGATCGTCTACGGCTCGGCGGACGTCGCGCTCCCCAGCGGCGCACCGCCCCGCCGCCCCCCGGCGCGCGCGCGTTGGCACATCCTCGCCTCCAACCTCCCCGCGGAGGGCAGCGCGAAGGGCGTCACCGTCGCGCTGCTCGACACCGGCGTGGCCTACGAGGACATCGTGCTCGACGGGATCCAGTACCGGCGCGCGCCCTCGCTCTCGAACGTGCCCTTCGTGGCGCCGTGGGATTTCATCAACAACGACGCGCACCCCAACGACGACCACCAGCACGGCACGCACCTCGCCAGCCTGATCGCCTCGGAGGGCGCATACCCGGGGATCGCGCCCGGCGTCTCGCTCATGCCGATCAAGGTGCTCGACCGCGACAACGTCGGCACCGAGCTCGCGCTCGTAGACGGGATCGTACACGCGGTCACGCACGGCGCCGACATCATCAACATGAGCCTCTCCTTCGGGCGCGGGTACGTCCCCTCCCGCATGCTCGTGGACGCCCTCGAGCGCGCCGCGGCCTCGGGCGTCGTGCTCGTCGCCGCCGCCGGGAACGACGGCGGGCCCTACGTCTCGCAGCCGGCCGCGAACCCGCTCGTCATCGCGGTGGGCGCCAACCGGCCCGAGGGCGTGGGCGTCTACGGGGCGGCCCCCTACAGCAACGCCAACCCGCGCGTGGACCTGATGGCGCCGGGGGGCTCGGTCGACCAGGATCGTGACGGGGACGGCCTCCTCGACGGGGTGATCGGCGAGACCATCGCCCTCGGAGACCCGAGCCGCACCGGCTACTGGCTCTACGCCGGCACCAGCCAGGCCACCGCGCTCGTGAGCGGGGCCGCCGCGCGCCTGCTCGCGGACGGACGACGCTCCGACCAGGTGCGCGTGCTCCTCCAGGGCAGCTCCGCGGTGGAGCCCTACATCCTGACGCCGTGGCTCGACGGGCAGGGCCGGGGACGCCTCGACGTCTCCGCGGCCCTCGCGCTCGGCCGCTCCAGCGGCAGCCCCGCGCCGCGCGCCTTCTCCGTCGCGCTCCTCGGCTGGCTCGCCACGGACGACGACACCTCGGTGCGCCCCGCCGCGCGCCTCACCGTCCTGGACGAGGCCCTCCGCCCCGCGCCCGCGGTCCAGGTCTTCGGCACCTTCGCCGGCGCCTCCGACGTGGCGTTCACCTGCGTCACCGACACCGAGGGCGCCTGCACCGTGGAGGGCCCCAGCGCCGCGGCGGCCGCCCTCCCGACGTGGACCGTCTCCGCGGACGACATCGTCGTGGACGGCGTCTCCCACCACCCCCGCACCGCGCTCTACGCCAGCGAGGGCCTCCAGGCGCTCCTCCACGAGATGCAGGTCAACCCCGACCTCGCGGGCACCGTGCCCGTGTGGCGCTGGCGCGCGCAGGACCACCCGCTACTCGGCCGCGTGGCCCCCGCCTACGTCGTCGGGAACTTCGGGATCGGCATCGCCACCTCACCGCAGATCCTGGTCGCGACCCCCGGCGCGCTCGGACCCGCCACGCTCCTGAGCAGCGGCGCCTTCGACGTGAACGGCGGCGCCCGGGCCTCCCGCACGGTGGCGGCCACCGCCCGCTCCGCGCCCCGCTGCGACGGGGGGCCGACCGCGTGGGAGGTCATCCACCTCCCCGAGTCGGACATGACCGCCCTGGTGCTCGACGCGACCGGCCTGGCCGACACGCCGCTGGCGCTCGGCGCCCCCGAGCTGATGAGCGGCATCGTGACTCGTCTGTGCACGATCGGCGCACCGCAGCCCTTCGTCGTCTCGATCGGCGCGCGCCCGGGCCTCTCGCACGGGGCGGACGTGACGTTGGTGGGCACCCCCATCGCCGAGTGGCTGGCCGCCGGGGGGTGGACCGCGCCCGCCGGAGAGCCCGCCGCCACCTCGATCGCCGCGGGGGTCGCCGCCGCGGAGGCCCACGCGAAGCCGTCCGGGTCGGCCCGCCGATCTGGACCGACGCCCTGATTCGGTGCATCGTGCGGGCGAGGCCCCGCCGATGCTCCTACTGCTGCTCGCCTGCGCTCCCACGGTCCCCACCGCGCCGCCGCCCCCCGACGAGGTCGATCCGGCCCCCCCTCCGGCGTGGGACGCCGCCCCCGCGGCCATCGACTGCGCGCCGGGCGGCGCCGCGCCCCTCCTCGACACGGCGCTGGCGGACGCCGGGCTCGAGCGCGACGCGTTCGGCTACTCCGAGCGCCAGTGGACCCAATGGGGCGAGCTGGTGGACAACCCCTTCGTCCTCTCCTGGTACCTCGAGGTCCACCACAGCCCCGAGCAGGTCCCGTGCTTCGCCGGGCGCCTCAACACGGACCTCGACGCCGCCGCGGCGTCCCTCCACCCCGTCGCCGGGCTGCTCGCGGGCATCGCGTCCCGCGCAGACGCGCCGCTCGTGGCCGACCCCGTCGACCCCGGCGTCACCACCCTCGACGAGGCCCTCGCCGCGCTACTCGACGTGACCGGCGACGCGTCTGATACACCCGATACATCCGGCCTCGATCCCGACCTTTCGGCCGCGCTCGTGCCCGTGGTGCTCGCGGTGACCGACGCCGTCGCGGCCCGCTACGCGCTCGACGCCGCCCTCGACACCAACGGATGGGGCGCCAACAAGGCCTTCAACCAGGGCCCGGGCATGGTCATCGACGTCGGCCGCGCCTTCCCCGACTACTCGGACGCCACCGAGCTCGCCGCGTTCGAGGCCTGGTACCTCTCCGACACCGGCCCGCGCGCCCTGGTCGACCCCGCCCGCCGCGTCGCCTTCGCCCTCGAGGACGCCGACCTCGCCCGCTTCGTCGGCCTCGACCAGGCCCTCCGCGTCGAGACGGCCGCCGGCGCCATCCTCGTCTCGCCCGGCACCGACGACGTCCACACGGCCGACCTCGGCGCCCTCCTCCTCCACGTCGAGCTCGGCGGCGACGACACCTACACCGGCGGCGCCGGCGCCACCTACGACGGCGACAATCCCGTGTCCGTCCTGGTCGACCTCGGCGGCGACGACGTCTACGGCTACGACGTGGTGCCCGACGACGCCGACACCGCCGGCACCCTCGCGTCGGACGCCGACGGCCGCACCACCCGCGGCGGCTACTCCCCTTCCGCCTCCT
>CAJBVW010000067.1 GCA_903959175.1 uncultured Pseudomonadota bacterium | reverse complement strand
GCGGCGCGAGGGGGCCGGCGGCGCGAGGGGGCCGGCGGCGCGAGGGGGCCGGCGGCGCGAGGGGCACGGCGGTCCCGCCGGTCAGCCCGGCGCGCCGGTCAAGCCCATCCGTCAGCCCACCCCGCCCTCCACCCCGAGCGTGGCCTCGACGCGCCCGAGCAGCCCGTAGAGCTCCTCGAAGTCCGCCGTCGACCAGTCGGGGAGCCGGTGCAACCGCCCCGTGCGGGTCAGCAGGATGGCCGCGCGCGCGACGCGCTCACCCCGGTTGGCCTCGAGCACGTGGGAGGCCGCGACGCTGTACGCGAGCAGCTGTGCGCGGTGCTCGGTGAGGACCTCCGCGCCGTCGGCAGTGGCGCGGACGGACTTGTAGTCGACCACCATCCACGCGCCGTCCCGCGGATCGCGGCAAAGGCGGTCGATCCGCCCGTCGAGCGTGACGGCACCGCGGACCAGCCGCACCTTGAGCTCGGCGTAACCGTCAGCGGCGAGCACGCCGGCAACGTCCTCGCTGCCCCGCAGCACGTCGAGCTGCTCCTCGACCGTTGGCCACCCGCGCTCGACGGCGTCGGCGAGCAGGCCCTCTCCGTACGCGGCGGCCTCCCAGCGGGCGCGCGCGACGGCGGCATCGTCGAGCAGGTTGTCCTCCAGCAGGCCGTGGAGCACCGTGCCGCGCACGCCCGCGAGCACGGCGTCCTCCGCGCGCGCGACGCCCGTACGCACGGCGAGCTCGGGGATGCGGAGCACGTGGCGGCGGTACCAGGCCGATGGGTCCTCGGCGAAGAGCGCGAGGGAGCTCGGCGAGACCTCGATGCGCGGCTGGGCGCGCACGGGGGCGAGACGCTGCGCCAGGTCGGCGGGCGGGGGAGCCAGCGGGGCCGGCGGATCGGGCGGGGGGCCGGCGGCGGGCGTGTCCTCGAGCACTTCGCGCACGAGCCACGGGGGATCTTCGGCGTGGAGGGCCTCGTGGGCGAAGAGGAGGTCCGACCAGGAGCCGGCCCGGGAGAGCTCCGGGGCCTTGGCGCGCCGCGCGCCGACGAGCACGAGGTGATCGCGTGCGCGCGTGCACGCCACGTAGAAGAGCCGCCTGGCCTCTGCGGCCTCGACCTCGGCGCCGTGCGCGCGCAGGATGCCGAGGAGGCCGGGCTTCGCGAGCCGATCGACGGGAGCGAAACGATCCGGGACCTCGCACGCGAGCTCCCAGTTGGCGCCGACCCTCCGGCGCAGCACCCCGCCGGGGTCCCCGTTGTGGGACCAGCGCGAGCCGAGGTCCGGCAGGATCACCACCGGATACTCCAGCCCCTTGCTGGCGTGCACCGTCAGGATCGCGATGCGCGCGGAGGTGGTGGGCACGGCTGCCTCGGCGTCTCCCGCGTCCGAGTTGACGCGGTCGAGCAGGTGCGCCGCGAAGGCATCCAGGCTGCCCCCGCGCTGCTCGTAGCGATCCGCGAGCCCCAGCAGGCGTTCGAGGTTGGCCGCGCCGCGCCCGCCAGGGGCCGCGTAGCCCTGCACCCAGGCCTGCCGCGTGCGCTCGAGGACGGCGTGGAGCAGCTCGGCCACGCTCACGTGGTCCTTCAGCTGGACCAGGCCGCGCCAATCGCGCTGCGCCGTCCGCACACGTGCACGCGCGTCGTCGGTGCCGAGGGCCACGCTGTCGATGTCCGCGCTGGCAAACCGCCCCAGGGCTCGGCCCGTGGCGAGGGCCCAGAGGTCGGGGTCGGTCAGCCCGAACAGCGGCGAGCGCAGCGCACCGACGAGCGAGATCTCGTCGTTCCGCGCGAGGGCGTGCAGCACGTTCGCGATGTCGACCACCTCGGGGCGGCTCCAGAAGCCGACGCCGCCCACCACCACGTACGCGAGGCCGCGCGCGCGCAGCGCGGCCTCGTAGGTGCGAAGGTGGCTGCGGCGACGGAGCAGGATCGCGACCGGAGGGCCGGGGTGCGCGACGGTGTCGTGGAGGTTCATCCCCGCGTACGCGCCGGAGCCCCCCAGGACCTCCTCCTGGAGCAGGCGCGCGATCCACGCGGCTTCACGCACGGCGTCCGTGCTCGAACGCTCGTAGGTCGCGACGCGCACGGTCCCGCCGGCGTCCGTTCGGCCCGCGGCGAGGGCCGCGAACGGCGCCTCCCAGGTGGGGCGATCGGGGGTGTCGGGGCCGAGCACGTCCGAGAAGAAGCGGTTGAAGAACGCGATCAGCTCGGGGCGGCTGCGGTAGTTGGTGGAGAGCTCGACCGAGTGCCGCACCGTGCGGCGGGCGGCGTTGAACACCTGGACATCCCCGCCGCGGAAGCCGTAGATCGCCTGCTTCACGTCGCCGACGAAGAAGAGGCGATCATCGGTCGAGGCCGCGGCGCCGCTCGGGCCGTCGGGCCGCGCGAGCGCCTCCACGATGGACCACTGCAGGCCGTCGGTGTCCTGGAACTCGTCGACCATCAGGTAGCGGTGGCGCCGCCGGAGCTCCTGCGCGATCGCGCCCCCCTCCACGAAGGCGGCGCGCGCGCGGAGCTGGAGCTCGGTGAAGTCGACGGCGAAGGCCGCGCGGTGGGCGACGCCGAGCCGCTCCACCGCGTCGATCACGACCCCGGCGAGCGCAGCGAGCACCTCGAGCAGGGTGCGATCGTGGCGGTTCGGCAGACGGCGAACAGTGGGGAGGCGCGGCGCCCAGGTGTCGAGCTCGGCCTGGAGGTCCAGCAGGGTGACGCGGGAGTCGGCGTAGCGCGCGCCCCAGTCCGCTTTCTTCCCGGTGGCGCTGAAGTTGGCGAGGCTCCGCACGCCCTTCGAGCCCTCGAACACCTCGAGCGCGGCCCCGTAGGCCTCGTACAGCGCGAACGGATCGGCCGGGACCTCCGCCAGCGACGCCCGGAGCTCCGCGAGCCCGGCGAGGAAGCGGGTGTCGATGCCGACCGCGACGGTCAGCAGCGTGTCGGCCAGCGGCCGCCACACGTCCGTGAGGAAGACCCGCGCCGCGTCGGGCGAGAGGGGGGCGCGGGCGAGGAGCTCGGCTTCGCCCCTACGGCCGTCGTGGTGGGCCCGCAGGGTCGGGAGCACCTCTCCGCGGGCGCGCACGAGGCTCGCGACAACGCCCACCAGCGCCCCACGCCCGCCGAACGTCTGGAGGAGCAGGCCCACGGCCGGGTGGTCCTCGGCGAGCCGTTGGTCGACCGCGGCGGCGGCGGACTCGACGATTAGCGCGGTCGCGTCCCCCTCCTCGAGGATGGTGAAGCCGGGGGGAGTGCCCGTCTCGGCGGGGAACTCGCGCAGCACGCGCGCGCAGAAGCCGTGGAACGTCGAGATCGCCGCGCCTGCGAAGCGGTCCCGCAGCGACTCCCAGCGCGCCCGCAACCGGTTGCGCTCGCGCTCGGAGAGCCCGGCCGCGGCGAGGCGATCGGCGTCCGTCCGCAGCTGTCGCGCCACCGCGGAGGTGGTGGCGTAGCAGCGCTCGCGCATCTCCTGCGCGGCCTTCTCCGTGAACGTGAGCACGAGGATGTTCGCGATGTCCGGCGCGCCCGCCTCGGCCGCGGGGACCCCGGGCGCCCCGCGATCCACGAGGCGCTGGAGGAGCGTCACGTACCGGGCGGCGAGCGTGGAGGTCTTGCCGGCGCCCGCACCCGCGCTCACCGCGACCTCACGATCGGCGACGAGCGCGCCCGCCTGCTCCTCGGACAGCCGCTCGAAGCGGAGGACCAACCGGCCCTGGTTCACGTCGAGCCGAATCACGAGCTCTCCTCTTCGTCTTCTTCGGTGGTCGTAAGCGGCGCCTGCCACCTCGGATCGTGGTGCGCGGCGATCGCGGCGTTCCGCTCGTGATCCACGCGGCATGCGCGGCTGTAGGCGCACCAGCCGCAGCCGGCTCGCTTCGCCCCCGCCAGGCTGGTGTGGAACACGCCCCGGCCCAGGCGTTCGCCCGCGGCCACGAGGTGATCGCGGAGGGTGTCCCGCTCGGCCTCGCCCAGGGGCACGGAGCCCCGCTCCGGCGCGCCGAGCGCGCGGAGGGTCTCCGGGTCACCGACCCAGCCCGCGTGTTGCAGCGTCGAGGCCCCGCGGAGCTCCTGGTACACGGCCGCGCCCGAGGGCGCTCCCGCGTGGGCGCGGATGGCCTCCAGATAGACGAAGCCCTGCACCTTGAGACCGGCGCTCACGTCGTCTGCGTTCGGCGCGCGGCCGGTCTTGTAGTCGATGACGAGGGCCCCGCCGTCCTCCAGGCGATCGACGCGGTCGATGCGGCCCTGGAGCGCGACAGCCCCGAGCTGGAGCGGCGGAAACTCCCACTCCGTGCGGTCCAGGCTCGCAGGGAGGGCGCTGTCGACCTCGGCGTCCAGCCAGGCGGCGAGGAGCCCCTTCGGCGCGTCGTCCACGAGCCCCGCGAGCCAGCGGGTGCGGTGCCATGCGCCCAGCGGCGCGACGAGGCCCTGGACGTCGGTGTCCGCATCCATCTGCGCCGCCGCCACCCGATGCAGCCCCTGCGCGACGGAGACGCGCTCGCCCGCGCTCAGACCGCGCAGGTGCGTACGGCCCCCCTCGTTCACGCCTTTGAGGAACGCGTCCAGGATCCCGTGCAGGAGCCGCCCCTGGGCAGAGCGGTCGAGGTCGGGGTCGAAGCTGTCCTCCTCCGCGAGCCGCAGGAGCTGCCCGTGGAAGTACCGCGCTGGGCACGCGAGGTACTCCTCGAAGCGGGTCACCCCGAGCTTCGGCGGGGTGGGCGGGAGCGGCGCGTCGGGCTCGGCGCCAAAGTAGCCGTCCCACGCGCCGAAGCCGGTCTCGTCGCGCCGCGCCCGCACGATCGCGGCGAGGCGGTCGAGGCGGTCGAGGCGGTCGGCGCCCGCGAGGTACGGGCGCCAAGGGTCGGCAGCGGTACCCGCGGCGAGCGCCTCGCCGAGGAGCGCGTCCAGCTCGCGCGGCCCCGCGGGGAGGGCAGGGAGCTGGCCCGCCTCCACGCCCTTTCGCAGCGCCACGCCGGCCACCTGCACTTCGAGTAGATCCTCGACGAGCGGGGACACGGCGATCGGCCGATCGTCACGCGCCGCCGGCCAGGAGAGCGTGAGCGTGTGCCCCTCCGCCATCGCGTTGCGGATGGTCGACGCGAAGAGGTATCGGGCCTCATCCCCCGGATCCAGACGGTCGAGGACGGCGCGCGCCGTGCGGGAGAGCAGGAAGTCCTCGGCGGGGCGCGCCGGAAAATCGTCCGCGATGAGCCCACCGACCCAGAGCCACGGCGGGTGGATGCCGCGCAGCTCCAGCATGCCGACGACCTGCACGCGGCGCGGCCCCGTGTCGAGATCCGGCATGCTCGCGGCCTCAATCCGCTCCTCCAGCAGGCGCGCGAGGCGGAGCGGGTCCCACGGCCCGGCGTCCACCGCGGCCGCGTCCACCGCGGCGTCCGCCAGCGCCTGTAGGACGCGCCCCAGGGCCACCTGGCTGGCGATACGGGCGCCGGGGTCGTCCGCGCGGCCGGCCCGTGCCACGAGGCCCCAGGCGTCCACGACGCCGGCCAGCCGATCGCGCCACTCCGCGGGGGGGAGCGGCGCCGCGAGCGGGCCGAGCTGGTCGCAGACCACGGTGAGCGCGGTGAGCGCCTCGTCGTGCAGGTCGAGTTCCGTGACGGCGAGGCGCGCGCGCCAAGACGACGGGTGCCCGCGGGTGATCCCGCGCTCCCTGCACAGCCGCGCGAGGGCGAGCGCGCTCCGCTCGCTCAACGCGTCCACGAGGCTCGACGCCATCGCGGCGAGGAGGGGCGCCAGGGGGAAGCCCTCGCCCGCGCTCGCTGCCGCGATCAGCACGATCTCGGCAGCCGGACGCGCGCGTACCGCTCCGCCGGCGGAGAGCTGCACCGGGATGCCGAGCTCCCCGAAGATACGACGCACGAGCGGCAGATAGCCAGGCAGACCGGGGAAAGCGACGCAGATGTCCTCGGCCGGGACGCCCGCGAGGAGGCGCTCCTTCACCGCGTGCGCGATGCCGCGCACCTCGCCCGCGGGATCGGGCCAACGCACGAGGCGCGGCACGGAGGCGGGATCCAGCTCGTCGTCCGCGAGGGGGGCGGCGTCCGCGTCGGCGTGGAGGCGATCGGCGAGGTCCGCGGGCTCGGCGGGCCCCACGTCGTCTCCCGGTCCGACTTCGCGCGGCGGGCCCTCGCTCCCGGCGATCCACAGATCGGCCTCGCCGCCCTCCGCCACGAGCGCGGCGAACAGGTGGCGCCGGAACGCGCGCGTGGCCTGGAAGGGGCGCAGGGGGAAGGCGACCGAGTCGTCGTCTCCGTAGTCGAAGAAGCGCGCGGCCTCGGCGCCGCCGAGGTCCCGGCCGCTCTCGAACGAGAAGACGACGTGCGTGCCGAGGGTGCTCCACGCGCGCGCCAACGCGACGAGGACGCGACGACGGAGGGGGCTCGGATGCAGCACATCGTCGATGACCACGGCGTGCGGGGACGATAGCCACTGCGCGAGGGCCACGCCGGGCGCCTCGACGCTCTCCGCGAGCTGACGCAGCGCGGCGCCGACGGGCCGACGCGCACGGTCGGCTTCGAGCCGTATCGTCAGCGCCGTGAGGAAGCGCGGGAGCTCCGGCCTCGCGTCGAGCACAGGCCGATCGGCCTCGTCCCACTTCGCGACGAGGTCGGCGAGGGCGCGCCCGACGCTCTCGGGCTCTCCCAGCGCGGCGAGCCACGGGAAGCCCTCGGGGGCCTCGGTCAGCATGCGCTCCGCGATGAGCGCCACCCCGCCGGTGGACCAGCACGCACGCCCGTCCCCGTGGCGGATCGCGAGGTCCTCGAG
>CAJBVW010000066.1 GCA_903959175.1 uncultured Pseudomonadota bacterium | reverse complement strand
GCGAGCGGGTCGAGGTCGAGCTGTTCGGCCGCGGCGAGGGCGACATCGCCGCGGTCCTCCGTCTCCTCGCCGAGGGGGACGCCGAGCTCCGCCTGCTCGCCGCGACCGCCGCCGGCGTCCGCCTCCGCGCCGACGCCGCCCTCCAGGGCCAGGATCGGCTCCGCGTCGCCCTCCGCGAAGCCCTCCCCGAAGCCGATCCCAGCCTCCAGCTCGCGCTCATCGGGGCCCTCGGCGGCTCGCCCGTCGCGGCCGACCGCGCGGCGCTCACCGAGCTGCTCGCGGACGAGTCCATCCGCGTGCGCGTCGCGGCGGCCGCGGCGCTCGCGCGCTGATCGTCAGGTCGTCGCGACGAGGTCCTCCACCCGCTCCCACCACGGCGCCAACGTCGCCGGGGCGAGACGCGCGTCCCGCGGGCGCGGCTCGGTGAGCCCGAGCTCGGCGAGCCGCACGGGCACCACGGCGCCGCGCCCGATGCGCGCCTGCACCGCGAGCGCGAAGCCGTACCAGGACGCCTCCCCGCGCCCGATGTGGTGGTGGACGCCCCGAGGCATGCCCAGGAGGGCCTCCGCGAGGTCGGGCGACCATGTGGGCTGGACCAGCACGTCGTGGAGAGCGCGCACGGTCTCCCCGGCCCGCAGGCGGGCCGCCAACGTCGAGCCGAACGTCCGGCCGCCCGGACCGTAGACCCACCCCACGCGCGCGACGTGCCCGCCGGCGGCGAGGACCCCAGCTTCCGCTCGGGCCTTCTGGTCGGCGTAGACCCCCGCGGGCGCCAGCCGCGCGGCGGGCGCGTGCGGGCCGGCGCCGCCGAAGACGAAGTTCGAGGAGAGGAGCCACGTCTCCACCTCCGCCGCCCACGCGATCGGCGCGGTGACGTTCACCGCTTCGGCGGAGGGGTCGGACGCGCACGCATCCACCGCCGTCCGCGCGGCACAGAACAACACCGCGTCCGGACGATGCCGACGCAAGGCCTCGTTGCGCTGCGCCGGATCCGTCACGTCGCACTCCGAACGGGCGAGGAACGTGAGGGCGTGCGGGCTCTCGGCCGCTCGCGCCCGAAGGGCCGTCCCGACCAGCCCCCCCGCTCCGGAGATCAGGATCCGCATGCCGCCCACCCCCGCGCGACGATCGCCGCTCTCCCCTTTGACACGCGGGAAAGCCCCTCGGTACGATCCTTCTCGCACCTTCGAGGGAGGCTCATGGCGCACGCGCTCGAGTTCCACGGTCGCCTCTGCCGGGCGGACCACCCCCCCGCGAGGCCGGGCCTCTACGACCTCCGCTTCGGCCTGCACGCCCGGCCCGACGACCACGCGACGCTCTGGGAGGACGAGATCGACGCCATCCCCGTCGCGGCCGGCGGCTTCTACCACGTCGTGCTCGGCCGCGGAAACGCCCTGGAAGCTGACGTCTTCGACGGATCCCCCCGCTTCCTCTCCGTGCGCCTCGCGCGGCTCCCGGGCCCCGCCGAGGAGGTCGCCGACCGCGTCCCGCTGCTCGGCCTCGTGCTCCGCCTCGCGGACGCGCTCGTCCACGTCGAGGCACGGATCGCCGCCCTGGAGGCCGCACCCGTGTCCTCCCGCGACCCGACGTCACGCCTCCGGACACGCCGGCTCCGCCGCCGCTTGTCGACGATCTCGGGGGTGGACGGCAGCCTCGCCGCCCTCGCCGACCGCCTCACCACCATCGAGGCCCGCATCGCGCGGCTGGACGGCGAGCGCGGGCGGGTCGTGCGCATGGAGGACGACCTCGAGGACCTCGTCGGCCCCGACGGCGACGTCGTCGACCTCGACGCGCGCCTCTGCCGCCTCGAGGGGCTCACGCCCCCCGGCGCGCCCGACCGGCTCGCCGTGCTCGAGCGCCGCTTCGGCGAGCTGGAGGGCCGCCTCAAGCGCCGCTGACGCTCCCGGGGTTAGTACAGGAAGATGGAACCGATCCTCCCCGGCTGGGCCACCTCCCTGCGCGACCGCTACCTCTCCGGCGAGTCGAGCGTCTTCCTCCTCCACGGCAACACGCGGGACATCCAGCCGGTGCAGGAGGCCGACGGCAGCGTCGGCTACGTCTCCATCCGGGCGTTCCTCGAGAAGTTCCTAAGTCGCACCAAGGATCTCGTCGTCTACTACAACCTCTCCGAGGGGCTGGAGTTCGGCACGCGCGCCCAGGAGACCGCCTTCAAGCGCACGCTCAACGCGCGGCGCCTGATGGAGGGTCGGGACCCGATCGACGTGCTGCCGAAGAGCCCCGGCCAGGTGCTCCCGCTCCTCGAAGAGCTGGTGACGGACCCCACGCAGCGCGCCTCCGTCGTCCTCGACTACGTCGAGACCATCCTCCCCAACGGGGACCTCTCCTTCATGGGCGAGGCCGACAAGAACAACCTCGTCACCCTCCTCCGCCTCGGCGCCGACCCCTCCCTCGTCCAGAGCGACAACCTCGTCGTCCTCGTCACCGAGACCCTCTCCGACGTGAACCGCCGCCTCGTCGCGTCCAGCCACGTGCTGCCGCTTGAGGTGCCGCTGCCGAACCTGTCCGACCGCGAGGCCTTCCTGCGCGCCCAGGACCGCCGCGGCATCACCCAGGAGCTCGACGACGCGCAGCTCGCCAAGGTCACCGCCGGGCTCTCGCTGACCCAGGTGCGCGGCCTCCTCCGACAGGCGCGGCAGTCGGGCCAGCCCATCTCCTTCCGTGCGGTCAACCAGCGGAAGAAGGCGATCATCGAGCAGGAGTGCCACTCCCTCGTCGAGTTCGTGGACCCCGCGCACGACTTCTCG
>CAJBVW010000065.1 GCA_903959175.1 uncultured Pseudomonadota bacterium | reverse complement strand
CCGCCCGCCGCCCGCCGCCCGCCGCCCGCCGCCCGCCGCCCGCCGCCCGCTGCTCGCCGTCCCCGCCTTCGCCGAAGATGCCGCTCCCGTCGAGGTGCACGCACAGGTCCGCCCTCGACTCGAGCTCGGCACCGGCAAGGACGGCGCCGCCGGCGCGGAGACCCTCCTCGTCTCCCAGGGTACGCGGCTCGGCGTGGGCGCGACCTTCCCCACGGTCTCCCTCCGTGTCACGTTCCAGGACGTTCGCGTCTGGGGCAGCGAGGCGAACACCCTGCTCGACTTCACCGGCGACACGATCGACCTGCACGAGGGCTGGGCCCTCTGGACGCCCAGCGCGCACGTCGGCGTCAAGGTCGGCCGCCAGGAGATCGTCGTCGAGGAGCAGCGGCTCGTCGGCGCGGTGGACTGGACCCAGCAGGGGCGGGCCTTCGACGCAGCCGTGGTGCGGGCCGACGGCGGCCTCTTCAGCGTCGACGCGGGCGCCGCCGTGCTCGCCGACACCGACGCCCCGGTGGCCGTCACCAACGCGTGGATGGGGTTCGTGCGCGCGGGCGTGGCCCCCACGAAGACCTCGACCATGGACGTTCTCGCCTTCACGGTCGGCGGCGCGGTCGACGGCCAGGGGCTCCACGACGGCGCCCTGAAGCTCGGGATCAAGCCGGTCTCGGGCCTCGGCGTGAACCTCGACGGCCATGTGTTCGCAGCGGCGGCGCGCGCCGGGGAGGACGCCGTCATCGGCGAGGAGGCCGATCTCTGGCTCAACGGCCGGCTCGGCCAGCGGCTCTCCGTGGCGGGCGGCGCGTCGGCGTTCCTCTGGGCGGCCGACAAGGAGCCGGACGCCTGGGTGTGGCTGCAGACGACGGTCGAGCTGTAGTCGGGCGAAATCGCCGCTCACGACGGACGCCCCGGCGCCGGCGCTCCCGACGTCGCCGGCGCCGAGGTTGCCCGGTCACACCGCCCGAAGGTCCGCCGTCCACTCGCCCGCCGCGCGGCAGTCCGCGTCGTGGGGCGGATCGCGGAAGGTCTCGGCGATCGCGGCGGCGTCCCACGCGCGCATCGAGGGGCGGTCGAGGACGCGGGCGGCGTAGGCGGCGGCGGCCGGGCCAAGCGGGAGGCCGTAGGTCTGGGCGCGGAACACCACCGGCGCGAAGAAGGCGTCCACCGCCGTGAAGGTGGCGCCCGCCAGGAAGGGGCCGCCGAAGCGGGTCAGGCCCTCCGTCCAGAGCGCGTCGACGCGGGCGACGTCGCGGGCGAGCGCGGGCGTCACGTCGTGCAGGCGCACGCGGATCCCCACGTTCATGCTGCACTGCGCGCGGAGGGGGCCAAAGCCCGCGTGCATCTCCGCCGCGGTGCACCGGGCCCAGGCGCGCGCGTCCGGGTCTGTCGGCCAGACGCCCGCGTGCCGCTCCGCGAGGTACTCGGCGATGCCGAGCGAGTCCCACACGAGGCGGTCGCCGTCGAGCAGCGCGGGGACCTTGCCCGTCGGGACGCGCGTACGGTAGGGCGCCCACGCGCCCTCGTCGCCGAACACGAGGAGCTGCTCCTCGAAGGGGATCCCAGCTTCGCGCAGGAGGATCCAGGGGCGGAGGGACCACGAGGAGTAGTTCTTGTTGCCGATGACGAGGGTGTACATGCCGGCAGCGTAGCGCGCGGCCACCTCGCGGCGCCGGAGCTGCGCGCGCGGCTGCTCGCGGCGACGCACGCCTTCGCCCTCGAGGGCCCCGGCACGGAGCCCGCCTTACGCCGCGGCCGCCGCGGTGCTCCGCCAGTACCCCGACGTGCGCATCCTCGTCCTCGGCCACACCGACGGCCTCGGCGAGACCCGACCCGTCGACACCAACGACACCGACGCCCGGCGCGCCCGCAACCGCCGCGTGGAGTTCGTGATCCTCGCGGAGTGAGCCGGGGGCGGCCCGGCGGCCCCGCGCGGATCGGCCCCTCACACGTGCTTCCCCTCCGCCGCCAACTGCCGGATCCCCGCCACCCCCCGACGCAACGCGTCCACGCTCGTGTGCACCGAGTAGGTGCCGAGCACGAGGGGGTGGGGGTGCTTGACGGCCGAGCCGAGGACGAGCTCGGTGTCGCCCTCGGCGACGAGGTCGACGCGGCCGTTGCCCTCTTCGAAGACGACCATCTCGCGGCGGACGGTGGCGTCGCCGACGCGGAGGGCGCCTACGCTCACGGCGAGCCAGGCGATGTCGTGGCCCTCGGGGGGGTCGAAGCTCCAGGCCTCGCCGTCGCTGAGGCGGACGTGGAGGTAGGTCATGGGGGCGTCGAAGGGGATGGGGCTCTTCAGGCCGCCGTAGGCGCCGAGGAGGACGCGGACGGGGCCGTCCCCCGGGATGGTCTCGGCGTCGACGTAGTGGCTCTCGGCGGGGGCGTTCTCGAGGGCGGCGGGGAGCGCGACCCAGAGCTGGAAGCCGCGGATGGCCTGGTCCCGGATGGGCGCGCCGGTGTGCCAGACGCCGCCGCCGGCCTGCATCCACTCGACGCTCCCGCCGTCGAGGCGGCCGGACTTGCCGGTCGAGTCCCGGTAGGTGGTGGAGCCCTCGAGGAGGGTGGTGTGCGTCGCGATGCCGGAGTGCGGGTGCATCGGGAAGCCGGCGCCCGGAAAGCTCTCGGAGCCGAAGTGATCGAGGAACACGAAGGGCTTGACGAGCTCGCCGAGGTCCCCCGGGCTCATGAGGCGGGTGATGGGGCCGTGGGTCTGGCCGGCGGTGCGGTAGGCCATCCGGCGCGCGGGGAGGGGCGGCGCGGCGGCGGCGGCGGTGGCGGCCGCGGTGGGGGCGAGCTCGCGGATCATGGATGACTCCTCGGTGTTCGGGACGACGGCGGGGTTCAGGTGAGCTGACGCTCGGCGTGGGTGCCGAGCTTCTTCAGGAGGGCGGTGAGGCGGGCCTGCTCGTCGGCGTCGAGGCCGCCGGCCGCGGCGTTCATCGCGGCGGCGTGCTCGCCGAAGGCGGCGGCGATGAGCGACTCCCCCGCCGGGGTGAGGTGGACGACGCGCGTGCGCCGGTCCGCCGCGTCGAAGCTGCGCGCGACGAGCTGTCGCGCCTCCAGGCGGTCGACCGCGGTGGTCATGGCGCCGCTGGAGAGGTCGATCCGGCGGCCGAGGTCGGTCAGCTTCTGCGGCCCCTTGTGCAGGAGCAGCTCGAGGATCGCGAAGTCGGACAAGCACATGTCCAGCGCCGCGATGCTGCGCTCGGCGTGACGCGCGAGCGCCCGGTGCGCCTTCATCAGCACCAGCCACAGGTGGGTCCCGTCCGCGCGCTCCGTCATCGTGACCTCCGACGGAGATGTCTTAGTCTCAGATTACTTTACGTCAAGGTAATATTCCACCGGGCGTCGCTCACCGCGCGGCCAGCTTCGGCCCGCCGACGCCCGCCATCTGTGCCATCCGCGCGGCGGTCGCCCGCGAGCACCTGCAGACCACCGGCGAGCCCGTGTGGGCCCGCTACGACCCGCCGTTCAAGCCGTGGTTCCTGCGCACCAACGAGATCCTCCTCGCGCTCTCTCCGCCCGCGCCGGACGGCGCTCCAGGCCTCCGAATTGACACCGACCCGCCCCCGCCCTAAACCCCCAGCATGGACCCCGTCGAACCCCTCGGCCCCCTCGAAGCCCGCGTGATGGCCGCCCTCTGGGCCACGGGCACGGGCACCGCGCGCGAGGTCTGCTCCGCGCTCGGCGAGGAGTGGGCCTACACGACGATCATGACGACGGTTGACCGCCTCCACAAGAAGTACCTGCTCCTCCGGGAGAAGGAGGGGCTCGCGTGGCGGTACCGGCCCGCGCTGGATCGCGAGGCCTTCGAGCGCGCCCGCGTCGACGCGCTCGCCTCCCGGCTCCTGGGCGAGCGGAAGGATCTTGGCCTCGCGGCCCTGGTCGACGCGGCCGACGCGGCGACGCTCGACCGGCTCGCCGCGCTCATCGAGGCGCGGCGCCGCCCATGATCGCCACGCTGGGCGCGACGCTGGAGGCCCTCGCCGTGCTCGCCGCGGCCTCGGCGTGCACGTCGCTCCTCGTCGTGCCGGTCTTGGCAGGGGTGCGCCGGCTCCCGGTCGCCCCGGCGATCCGGGCCGACCTCGCCTTGGGTGCCGCGGCCGTGCCTGCCGCCGCGGTCCTGCTCGTCGCGATCGCCATCGCGTTTCCAGGCGGGCTCGACCTCCTCGGGGTTCGCGCCGACCACTGCAACGAGCACGGCGGACACGGGCACCTGTGCCTCGCGCACCCCGCGGTCGCCTCACCGGCGCTCGTGGCGCTGGGCGCGCTGGTCGCGGCGGGCTCTCTCCTTCGTGCGGGTCGCTGGGCGGCCGCGCGCTTCCTCGCGGCGCGGGATCTCGCCGAGCTGCTCCGGCTCGGGCGGGCAGGTCCAGACGGCGCGGATGTGGTGCGCCTCGACGGGAACGCCGTCGTGTGCCACGCCGCTGGCGCCTTCTCCCCGCGGGTGCTGATCTCGACCCGGCTCGTGGCAGAGCTCGCTCCCGAGCTGCTGACCGCGGCGTTGGAGCACGAGCGGGCGCACGTTCGCCGCCGCGACGTGCTCGCCCGGGACGTGATCTCCGTGCTCGGCCTCTTCGCGTGGCCGGGCGTGCCGACCGCCGCTGCTGACGCCTGGGAGGAGGCCGCCGAGGAAGCGGCAGATGCCGAGGCGGCCCACCGGTTCGGCGGGCCCCTGCTCGCCCGGGCCCTCGTCGCGGTCGCGCGGATGTCCCTCGGGCCCGCCCCTTCGGCCCACTCCGGGTCGGGGATGGCGTTCGTGGGCGCCCGCCTGTCCCGTCGCGTCCACGCCCTCCTCGACCGCCCGCCGCGGCGTCGCCCCGCGCTCGCGCTCGCCGTGGTGCCCGCCCTGGGCCTCGCGATCGCCGGGTTCGCCGCCGTCTACGCCGACCCGCTGCACCATGCCGCGGAGACCGCCCTGCACCTCCTCCTGGCAGCTTGACGGGCATCTACTACACGCGGTAGTAGCCCCGATGCTCCGCCTGCTCCCCCTCCTCGTCCTGACCCTCGCCTGCGGCGGGCTCGGCCTCCCCGACGGCCACGACCACGAAGGTGGCGCCCACGCAGAGGCGGAGGACCCGCGCCCGGACAACGCGGTGACGCTCTACCAGAACGGCCTCGAGCTGTTCATGGAGTTCCCCTCGCTCGTGGTCGGCGAGGAGTCGGCGCTCATCGCCCACTTCACCGACACGCGCGACCCGGCGAACTTCGTGTGGGTCACCGAAGGGAGCGTGGTCGCGACGCTCCGCTTCGCGGACGGCACCGAGGAGACCTTCGCGGCGGACAAGCTCCTCCGCAACGGCATCTTCAAGCCCATCGTCACGCCCACGAAGGCGGGCCGGGCGACGTTCTCGCTCACCCTCTCCGGGCATCCGGCGGCGGGCACGGTGGAGGTCGGCGAGGTCACGGTCTTCCCGACGGTGGAGGCGGCGGTGGCCGGAGCGCCCCCCGAGGCGCCCGGAGAGCCGACCGTCGGCTACCTGAAGGAGTCGCAGTGGAAGACGAGCTACGCCACCGCGGCGGCGGCGCCGGGGAGCGTGCGCGCGGGGGTACGAGCCACGGGGGAGATCCGCGCGATGGCGGGCGCGGAGGCCGAGCTCTCCGCGCCGGTCGCGGGGCGGCTGCTCCTCCGCGAGCCGCTCTACGTCGGGCGCGCGGTGAAGAAGGGCGAGCTCCTGGCCGAGATCGCGCCGGTGATCGACGCCGACCGCGCGGGGCTCGACGCGGCGCTCACGTCGGCCCGCGCGGACCTGGGCGTGGCCGAGCGGGCGGTCGAGCGGGCGCGGTCGTTGCATCCCCAGGTCGTCTCGGAGCGCGAGCTGCGGGAGGCCGAGGCCGTCGTGACCGGAGCGAAGGCCCGGGCCGAGGCCGCCGAGTCGCGCCTCGCGGGGGTCCGCGGGGCCCAGACGGGCGGCGCCGGGTCCTCCGGGTCCGCGTTTTCCCTGCGCGCGCCGTTCGACGGGGTGATCGTGACCACGACCGCCGTGACGGGCCAGAGCGTGGGCGCCGGCGACCCCGTGGTGCGGGTGGTCGACCCCCGCGAGGTGTGGCTCTACGCGCGGATCTCCGAGGCGGACGCGGCGCAGGCGGCCACCCCGATCGGCGCGACCTTCTCGCTGTCCGGCTCGGACGACGTGATCGACATCGCGAGCCGGAACGGTCGGCTCATCTCGGTGGGCGCCGCGCTCGACCCCGCCACGCGCACGCTCCCCGTGCTCTTCGCCCTCGACAACGCGGACGGCGCGCTGAAGCCCGGCATGTTCGCCCGTGCCACCGTCTTCACGCGCGAGAGCGCGGACGGTGTGGTGATCCCCGCGGACGCGATCGTGGACGACGGCGGGCGGCCCACCGTCTTCGTCATGGAAGGCGGGGAGTCGTTCTTCAAACGTGTGGTGCGGCTCGGCGCCCGCGACGGGGACCGCGTGCAGGTGCTCTCCGGCGTCACGGAGGGCGAGCGCGTCGTGAGCATCGGCGCCTACGAGGTCCACCTCTCCACCGTGTCCGGGGCGATCCCCGAGCACGGTCACGCCCATTAGGAGGCTCCGTTGAACCTCCTCATCCGCTGGTCCATCGACCACCGCTTCCTCGTGCTGGTCGCCTCCGCGCTCCTCCTCGTCTGGGGGCTCGTGGTCGCGCGGAGCATGCCCGTCGACGTGTTCCCCGACATCACCGCCCCGACCGTCACCGTCGTGACCGAGGCCCACGGGCTCGCGCCGGAGGAGGTCGAGACGCTCGTGACCTTCCCGATCGAGACGGGCGTGAACGGCGCCACCGGCGTCCGCCGTGTGCGCTCCGCGAGCGGCGTCGGCATCTCCATCGTGTGGGTGGAGTTCGACTGGGGCACCGACATCCGCGACGCGCGGCAGGTCGTCAACGAGAAGCTCCAGCTCGTCGGCCCGCAACTGCCCCAGGACATGCCGCCCCCGACGATGGCGCCGGTCTCCTCCGTGATGGGCGAGATCCTGTTCCTGTCGGTCGCGTGGAAGGAGCCGGCGTTCGACGACGCCGGGAAGCTGGAGCAGGCGATGGTCGCGCGGACCACCGCCGACCAGGTGATCCGCAAGCGCATCCTCGCGGTGGCGGGCGTCTCCCAGGTGGTCCCCATCGGCGGCGCTGTGAAGCAGGCTCAGGTGCACCTGCGCCCAGAGGCCCTCGCCGCCTACAACGTGAGCTTTGAGGCTGTGGCCCACGCCTTGCGCGCGGGCAGCGCCAACGCCTCCGGCGGGTTCGTGTCCGAGAACGGCCAGGAGCTGCTGCTCCGTGTGGTCGGGCGCGCGGCGGACGTGAGCGACATCGGCGCGACCGTGG
>CAJBVW010000064.1 GCA_903959175.1 uncultured Pseudomonadota bacterium | reverse complement strand
CGTGTGCTCTTCCGATCTTGCTCGACCAGTCCCGCCGCGCGCTCGACCGCCTCTACGGCGCGCTCCAACGCGTCAAGGACGTGGCGGTTACCCCCGTGGATCCGCCGGCCGCCCTCGTCGAGGCCCTCGCCGACGATCTGAACACGCCGCGCGCCTACGCCGAGCTCTTCGCCCTCGCGCGCACGCTCGAGACCGCCCCGCCCGAGGGCAAGGCCGACGCGAAGGCGCTCCTGCTCGCGGGCGCGCACTTGCTCGGCTTCCTCGCCGCGGATCCGGACGCGTGGTTCGCCGGCGGCGCCGACGACGCGCTCAAGGCCCAGGTCGAGGCCCTCCTCGTGGCCCGCGCCGCCGCGCGCGCGGCGAAGGACTGGCCCGCGGCCGACGCCATCCGGAAGGAGCTCGACGCCCTCGGGGTCGTCGTGCTCGACGGCGCCCAGGGCGCAACCTGGCGGCGGAAGGACGGCGCGTAGGTGCCGGGCTCCCCCGAAGCCCCCATCGCCGAGGCCCCCGCGGCCGAGGCTCCCGCGGCCGAGGCCCCCATCGCCGAGGTTCGCGGCGCGATCGTCACGCGTGGCCTCGCCCGGCGCTACGGCGCGGTGGACGCCCTCCACCCGGTCGATCTGGTCGTCGCGACCGGCGAGTGCTTTGGCCTCGTCGGGCCCAACGGCTCCGGCAAGAGCACGCTCCTCGGCCTGCTCACGACGTTGATCCGCCCCACGCGCGGCGAGGGCACCGTCGGCGGCGCCGACCTCCGCGACGTGGCCGCGGTCCGCGCCCGCATCGGCGTCGTCTTCCAGGCCCCGAGCCTCGACCTTCGCCTCTCCGCCGTCGAGAACCTCGACTTCTACGCCGCGCTCCACCGCCCCGCCTGGCGCCCCTCCGAGCGCGCCGCCCGCGTCCACGCCGCGCTCGCCGCCCTCGGCGTGACCGAGCGCACCGGCGACGAGGTCGGCACCTACTCCGGCGGCACGCGGCGCCGCGTCGAGGTCGCCCGCGCCCTCCTCACCGAGCCCGGCGTGCTCTTCCTCGACGAGCCCACCACCGGCCTGGACCCCCACACCCGCGCCACCCTCTGGGAGCGCCTCGCCGTGCTCCGCGCCGGGGGCCTCACCCTCGTCGTCGCCACCCACGACATGGAGGAGGCCGCGCGCTGCGATCGCCTCGGCGTGCTCGTCGCCGGGCGGCTGGTCACCATCGCGACGCCGGATGCGCTCGCGGCGGGCCACCGCGATCTCGGCGCGGCGTTCCTGGCGGTGACGCGGGGGTAGGGGAGGGGGGGCGTTGGGAGACCGCGTGCGCGGCGGTGCCCGGCGCCCAGGGCGGCGCCGACCGCCGGCGCGGGAGCGTATGTGCCTCCTGGGGATACGTGTGCCTCCCCGTCGCGCACGGGGTAGGGGAGCAGCCTTCTTCGGTCCCGCCGTGCCGCCCATCGCCCGCCTCCTCGCGCTCCTGCCTCACGACGTGCTCATCGCCCTCGCCGAGACCTTCGACGTGCCCGTCAGCGGCGTCCGCAGCGCCGCCGCCCTCCGCGACGTCCTGCTCGCCGAGCGTCTCACCGTCGGCGACGTCCTCCCCGAGCTCTCGCTGCCCGTGCTCCGCGAGGTGTGTGCCGGCCTCGGCGTCCAGCCCGCGCGCAGCCTCGCCGCCACCGCCCTCCGCGTGCGCGACGCCCTCGACGAGGCCGAACCTGTGCGGATCGTAGCGCCCTCGCCGTCCGACCGGACCGTCGCGCCCGCGCCCCCCCGCGCCCCCGCCCGCCGCACCTTCGTCGCCCTCGACGTCGAGACCGCCGACCACGGCCGCGACAGCGTCTGCCAGATCGCGGTGATCCGGGTGGAGGCCGGCGCCGTCGTCCGCCGCGCCGTGCACTACGTGCGGCCCCCGCGCAGCACCTTCGCCTTCTCCTACCTCCACGGCATCACCTGGGACCGCGTGCGGCGCGAGCCGACCTTCGCCGAGCTCTGGCCGACGCTCGCGCCGGTGTTCGACGGCGCCGCGTTCATCGCCGCGCACAACGCCCCCTTCGACCGCTCCGCGCTCACCGCGTGCTGCACCCTCTCGGGCCTCTCCGTGCCGGCGTTGCCCTTCCTGTGCACGGTCCAGCTCGCCCGGGCGACGTGGCAATTGCGACCGACCAAGCTCTCGGACGTGTGCCGCCACCTCGGCATCCCGCTCCAGCACCACGAGGCCGGCAGCGACGCCGAGGCGTGCGCGCGGATCGTGCTCTCGGCCGGCGCCGACCTCGCGTGACCGCACGGGCGTCAGCAGGGGCGCGCCGCGCCCTCACACGTCCAGGATCACCTTCCCCCGCGCCCGCGACACGCACACCAGCATCTTCCCCTCCGCGCGCTCCGCGTCCGAGAGCAGCGTGTCCCGGTGCTCGACCTCGCCGCCGAGCACCGTCGTGACGCACGCGCCGCAGCTCCCGGCGCGGCAGGCGTAGGGGACGCCGATGCCGGCGCGCTCCAGGGCCTCGAGCAGCGTCTCGTTCCCCGCGCACGCCACGCTGACGCCGCTGCGCTGGCACACCGCCTCGAACGGCGCCTCCCCCGTCGGCCGCGGCGCCCCGAAGCGCTCGAAGTGGATGCGCTCGCGGGCCCAGCCGTGCCCGAGCGCGGCGGCGATCACCGCGTCCATGAGGCCGGTGGGACCGCACACGTAGACGTGCGTGCCCTCGGGCTGCGCGCGCAGGAGGGCCTCGACGTCGAGGCGTTCGCCGAGCGTCTCGTCGTACGTGCGCACGGCGGGGTCGGCCTCGAGGAGGAGCTCGTCCACGAACGCCGCCTGGCGCGCGCTGCGGAACGCGTAGTGGAGCGCGCAGGGCTCGCCGCGGGCGCGGAGGTGGTGGCGCAGGGCGAACAGCGGCGTGATCCCGATGCCGCCGGCCACGAGGAGGTGCCGCGGCGCGTGCGTCGTGGCGGCGAAATTGTTGGCGGGTACCGACACCTCGAGCTCCATGCCCGGCTTCACCACGTCGTGCAGGTAGCGCGAGCCGCCCATCCCGCTGGCCTCGCGCTTCACCGCGATGAAGTAGTTGAAGCCGTTGCCGACCTCGGCGTTGAGCAGCGAGTACGCGTTGCGCCAGGTGTGGGCCCCGTCGGAGAGGTGCACGACGACGTGGCTGCCCGCGGTGAAGCGCGTGAGCAGCCCGCCGGTGGGGTGCACCAGGCGGAACATCTTGACGCCCTCGGCCAGATCGCGGATCCGCGCCACGCGCACCCGCTCGCGCGCCCGCTTGTCCAAGCCCAGCTCGGCGTCGGTGCGCCGCGCGAGGGTGGGCGCGGTGGCGAGCTCGCGCTCGACCGTCGTGACCTCGGGCCGCACCGCCGCGGGCCGCGCCGGCCGATACCTCAGCGGCATCGTCTCGAAGCCGCGGAACGCGGAGACCGTGCCGCGCACCGCCTGCCCCGAGAACGCGATGCCCTCCATCCGGTCGAGCAGCTCCTCGAACACGATGCGCGCCTCCATCCGGGCGAGCGGGGCGCCGAGGCACTGGTGGATGCCGCCGCCGAAGGCGAGGTGCCGCGGGAAGCGCCGGTGGACATCGAAGCGCGTGGGGTCGGGGAACACGGATGCGTCCAGGTTGGCCGCCCCGATCACGCAGTCCACGAGCGACTCCGCCTTGAGCTCCCACCCCGCAACCGTCGTGTCGCGCGTGACGCGCCGCAGCCGGTTGTAGACCGGCCCCTCCACCCGCAGCGCCTCCTCGATCGCGCCCGGCACGAGCCCCGGCGACGCGCGCAGCTCCGCCCACGCCGGCGGGTGCCGCAGGAGAAGGTTGGTCGCGAGGCCGATCAGCTTGGTGGTCGTCTCGTTGCCGGCCACGAGCAGCAGCTTCGCGAGGCTCAGCACCTCCCCGTCGGAGAGCCGCTCCCCCCCCTCCGCGGCCTGCACCATGAACGAGATCAACGTGTCGCGGGGGTGTTTGCGCTGGTCCGCCACCACGCCGCCGAGGTAGACGTCCAGCTCGCGCAGGCTCGCGTGGATCTCGGCCATCCGCGCGTCCTTCTCGGGGCCGTTCGCCATCGACTCCACCAGCGACGCGCCGGTCACGTCCGCCGACCACCGCTGGAAGCGCGGCATGTCCGCGGGGTCCACCCCGAGGAGCGCCGAGATGACCCGCACCGGGAGCGGCCCGGCGACGTCGCGCACGAGGTCGAAGTCGCGGCCGCCGTCGAGCACGCGGTCGACCACGTCGCGGGCGATGGCGAGCACGCACGGCTCCATCGTCGTCGCGACGCGCGCGGGCGTGAACACCTGCCCGAGCAGCGTGCGCAGGCGCGTGTGCGCGGGCGGGTCGTCGCCGATGAGCGCCCCGATGCGCTCGGTGTCGGCGGGCTGCACGAGCAGGTCCATCTTCGACGAGAAGGTGCGCGGATCGCGCAGGATCGCGTCCACGTCGTGGAAGCGGAGCACCCCGAGCACGCCGCGCGGCAGCACCCGGCACACGGGCCCGGCGGCGCAGGCTTCGGCGAGCAGGCGCACCGAGTCCTCGCGGAAGGAGGGGGTGCCGTAGGTGAGCGTGGCGAGGGCGGGCGGCGCGGCGGTGATCATGGTCGGAGGTAGGGACTTCGCGCGCGCGGGGCAAGGGGGGCCGGCGGCGGTGGATCGGGCGCGGGCGGCGGGCCCGGCGCGCGGCGCGGAACCGCGCTACGCGCACCCGCAGAGGACGAGATGCCTGCTCCCCTTTCCCTGGTTCTGCTCGTCGCGCTCCTCCCCGCGTGCACCGGCGCGCCCACCTGCGAGGACTCCGCGTGTCCGAGCGTGCCGGAGTGCCCCGACGCCGCCTACGACGAGGCCGTCATGCGCGCCGACGTCGCCTACCTCGCCTCTCCCGAGCTCGGCGGGCGGGTGCCGGGCACCGAGGGCGACGCCCTCGCGGTGGAGATGGTGCGGGAGCGCTTCGCCTGCCTCGGCCTGACGCCCCTCTCCGACGCGGAGGGCTACGAGCAGCTGTTCACCGACGCCGAGGGCCGGGAGACCGCCAACGTGGTCGGCTACCTCCCGGGGGAGACCGGCGCGCTCGCCCAGGACATCGTCGTCGTCTCGGCCCACCTCGACCACCTCGGGCGCGGCCGGCTCGGCGCCAACGACAACGCCTCCGGCGTCAGCGCGCTGCTGTCGATCGCCCAGGCCTTCGCGACGGCCGGCCCATCGGCCCGCACCGTGGTCTTCGCCGCGTTCGGCTCCGAGGAGAGCGGGATGGAGGGCGCCATGGCGTTCATGGACGATCCCCCGGGCGATCTCGCCAGCGGAGACGTCGTCTACAACGTCAACATGGACATGGTGGGCAGCTACTCGAGCACCGAGATCGTCTACGCCCTCGGCTCCTTCCGCGGCACCGCCGGCCGCACCGCCGTCGACGCGCACGCGGGCGACTACCCTGAGCTCGACGTGGGCCGCGGCGAGCCCAGCGACCAGTCGGACAACTACGAGTTCTGCTCGCGCGGCGTGCCCTACCTGTTCTTCTGGACCGAGGACCTCGAGTGCTACCACGAGACCTGCGACACCGCGGATCGCGTGGACTACCCCAACCTGGTCGAGATCGCGCGCCTCACCGGAGAGGTCGCGACGGAGCTGGCGAACAGCGCGGACGACCTCCGCGGCGCCGTCCGGCCCGACACCGACGTCTGCGGCACCTGACCGCGTCCGGCGAGCCGTCCTACCAGCCCGCCACCCGCTCCACGACCGCCGCCTCCACCTCTGCCATCGCCACCGGCCGGCCGAGCACCCGCGCCAGCGACGTCATGATGCCGGCCTCGAATCCGCACGGGTTGATCCGCTCGAAGTAGGACATGTCGGGGTCTACGTTGAGCGCCAGCCCGTGGTAGGTCACCCACCGGCGGCACGCGATCCCGATGCTCCCGAGCTTCTTGCCCCCGTGCCACACCCCGGTGTTCCGCGCGTCACGCCCCGCGTCCACGCCGACGCCGGCGCACACCGCGATCATCAGGTCCTCCAGGCGGTGCATGTGCGCGTGCAGGTCGCGGCCCGCGCCCTCGAGCTGGAGGATCGGGTAGACGACGAGCTGTCCCGGCCCGTGCCACGTCACGTCGCCGCCGCGCTCGACCTCGACCACCGGCACGTCGCCGGGCACGAGCACGTTCGCCATCGCGTCGCGCCGCCGCCCCACGGTGTAGACGGGATCGTGCTCACAGACGATCACGGTGTCCGCGATCTCGCCCGCCGCGCGGCGCTCCACGAGGTCCTTCTGCAGCGCCCAGGCGTCGGCGTAGCCGATGCGCCCGGCGGCGATCACCGCGGCCACACGGCCTCCGCGACACGCGCCGCCACGTCGTCCGGCGTGCCGTCACCGGAGACGCGCGCGACGCGCCACCCCTTCGCCGCGGACACGGCGATCGCGGCCTCGTAGGCTTCGGCGATCTCCTCCAGCCGCGCGAGGGTCTCGAAGCGCTCCCGGGTGCCGCCGCGGGCCTCGATCCGCGCGAGGCAGTCCGCGGCGGGGAGGTCCAGCACGATCGTCAGGTCCGGCGCAGGGAACTCGGCGTTGAGCGCCGCCACCTTGTCCATGCCCACCGCGAGCGACTGGTAGGCCAGCGAGGAGAGCGCGTAGCGGTCGGAGATCACGACGGCGCCGCGCGCGAGGCCGGGGAGCACGACGCGGTCGAGGTGATCGCGGCGGTCGGCCGCGAACAGGTAGGGCAGCACGCCCTCGCCGATGGTCACGTCCGCGAGGGCCTGCCGCAGCAGGCGCCCGACCGGGCCGGGCGAGGGCTCGCGCGTGCACACGACCTCCCGCCCCGGGGCGCGCGCGGCCCACGCGGCGCGCAGCCGCTCTACCTGGGTGGTACCGCCGGAACCGTCGAGGCCTTCGAGAGTGATGAACACGCCGCGGCCTTAACCGGCGCCTCCGCCTTCGGCGCCTCCGCCCGCGCTTACCGGATGACCACCCTTTGACGGCGGGCCCGCCCCCGCCGGGCGACACTGTCGCGCCCGAGGTCCCCATGCTCCTCCTCGCCGTCTCCGCGCTCGTCCCCTTCAGCGCGGCCGCCCCCGCGGAGGTCTCGGCGCTCCTCGCCGCCGTCGAGGCCCACGCGGAGCACGCGGGCCCGGACACCTGCGTCACCCCGCTCGTCGCCGAGCTGCGCGCCCGCGCCGACGAGCTCACGCCCGCGCAGCGCGCCTGGGCCACGCAGGCGCTCATGCCCTGGAAGTCCGACCTCAACGCCCGCGTCGCCCCCCTCCGCGCGACGCCCCCGCCCCCGGGCGCCATGCCCACCGAGCCGTGCTTCTCCATCGGCGAGAACCGCGTCACCAGCGCCCACTTCGCGGTCGAGTGGGACGGCAGCACGATCACCGAGTCCGTCGCCCAGGGCTTCCTCGACTCCCTCGAGGAGGGCTACACCGTCCAGGTCGACGAGCTCGGCTGGCGAGAGCCCTCCCAGGTCGACGACTACCTCGTCCTCGCCTACGTCCAGTCCGGCGGCTCGATGGGCGCCTACACGACGGTCGAGGAGTGCGGCAACGGCTTCGTCCCCTACATCGTGGCGTATTCGGGCTCCTTCTCCAGCCGCTCCTGGGCCGAGACGATGGCCGTCCACGAGCTCAACCACGCCCTCCAGTTCAGCTACGGCTTCGCGTGGGAGTTCTGGTGGTGGGAGGCCACCGCCACCTACATCGAGGGGCAGGTCTATCCGACCTCCGACTGGTGGGCCTACTACGTCGACGGCTACAGCCAGAACCCCCAGCTCGCCATGAACGCGTCCGACCAGAACGACCAGGACATCTTCTGGCACATGTACGGCATGGCCATCTGGGCCAACTACATGAGCGAGTACCTCGGCGGTCCCGACGCCGTGCTCGCCACCTGGGAGAACGCCGTCGGCGCCGGCGGCTACTACACCTTCGGTATGCGCGACGCCTTCGACGCCAGCGGCCTCGATCTCGATACCGCCTACGCCGACTTCGTCGTCCGCAACACCGTCATGGACTACGACGACCAGGACGCCATCCCCCCCGTCGACGAGGTTGCCGAGGTCGACGAGCTCCCCGCCAGCGACGACGTCTCCGGCAACAACCGGCCCCAGGGCTACGGCCAGAGCTACCTCCGCTTCGAGGCCGGCGCGGGCGACGGAGACCTCGTGGTCGCCTTCGACGGGGACCCCAACGGCCAGTGGTCCGTCCAGCTCGTCGAGGTCAGCCGCACGGAGGTCCTGCGCGTCGTCACCGGCGACATCGTCGACGGCGTCGGCACCCTCACGATGCCCGACTTCGGCGGCGAGGACGTGATGCTCGTCGCCTCCCCGCTGCGCGCCACCGACGACAAGTTCGCGTTCGCCTGGTCCGCCGACCTCGTCGCTCCCGAGGTGCTCGACACCGCGGAAGACACCGGCGCCCCCCTCGCCGGAGACGACGACACCGCGGGCGAGCAGCCCTCCGGCTGCGGCTGCGCCTCCACCGGCGACGTCGGCGGCCTCGGTCTCGGCATGCTCCTCAGCGTCGCGACGCTCGCCCGGCGGCGCCGGGGCTGACCTCCGCCCGCGCCGCGCCCCGCGCGGTTAGCCGGACCCATGCTGCTCCTCCTCGCCTGCAGCCCGCCGGCCCCGCCCGCGCTGGCCGTCCCCGTCGGTGTCCCCGCCGTGGTCAACGCCGAGCCCGTCCCGGTCGACCGCTTCCTCGGGCACACCGCCCTCGGGGCCTCCACCGACCTGCTCTGCCCCTGGGCCCGCGGCGAGGCCGTGCCCGACGCCTCCCTCGCGCGGTGGATGGCCGAGAAGCGCCTCGCCTGGCGCGTCGTGGAGGTGGGGCCCGCCGGCGCCACGATGGACGGCACCCGCGACCTGCGCGCCGCCACCGAGGCCGCCGCCTCCGCCGCCGACGCCCTCGCCGCCCGTTGCGGCACCCCCGCCCGCCGCGACCTCCTCGTCGTGGCCGGCCCCGACGTCGTCTACGCGGACGTGTTCCCAACCCTCGAAGAGGGCGGTCGCGCCGGCCTCGCCGCGTGGCTCCTCGTCTCCGACCCCACGCCCGACGCGCCGCCCGTCCCCCTCCGCCCCGGCGCGCTCCTCGTCGTGGACGTGCGCGGCGCCGCCGTCTCCGCCGCGGACGCCGGCTGCGTCGCCCTCACCGCCACGAGCGACACCGCGTGGGGAGCCGTCCTGACCGCCATGGACGATCTGCGCGCGCGCCAGCTCCCCCTGCACCGCGTGTCGCTCCTCGCCGGCGGCCCCGGCGCCCCCGCCGCCCCTCCCGCCACGCCCGCGGCCCGGCGCGACGTGCCCCTCCACGCCGTCGTCTCCGCGCTTCCGCTCCCGAACCCGGGCCGGTGCGACGTGTGCGGATGCGTCGAGCCGAGGTAGCGCGTCGGGGAGATCTCCAACGGGCGACGTGCGCCGCGGTGCCCGGTCGCGCGCGCCCCCCGTGGTGGTGGGCCCCGCGCCGCGCCCGCCGCGGCGTGGCCGGCCTGCACGACGTGAGGAGCCGCTCGGACACTTCGACGACGCGACGCACGTGGAGGGCGGCTTCCTCCAGCGCCACGGCCTCCGGAGCACCGGGCTCTTCGGCCTGAACCGCTCGCTCCGCTACTCCGATGCCGAGCTCGGGCTCCTGCTCACGGACGACGCCGCGACGGTCGGGCAGGGCGCCGCGGGCGCTACCTGCCCGCCACGACCGCCACGCTCGCCACGTCCAGGCGTGCTTCGGCGGCGGCGGCACGGGCCTCGGCGGCGCGGGCGAGCCCGAGGGCGGCGCGTGCGGCTTCGTTGGCGGTG
>CAJBVW010000063.1 GCA_903959175.1 uncultured Pseudomonadota bacterium | reverse complement strand
CTGTGCTCGCTTCACGAAAGGTGGCGAACGAGGTGGCGTACTGGCGGAGAACGCGAAGACGACTGCTGACGTGCGAGGCGGCCTCCCGCGCGTCCCCGCGCGGGGCATTTTGGCCGCCGTCCCCCCGGCGTCCGCGACGGGGGGCGCATGTCCCGGGCGCACACGACGAGGCCGACACCCGCGTCGATGCTTCGTGCGCCCGGGCCAGTTCGGGCGTCTTCGCCCGAACTGAGCAGCACGTCGGCCAGTTATTCGACGGAGCGACGTCTTGCGAGCGTCAACGGTCCACAGGCACGCGCGTCGACGGCTCCGTGAGGGGATGCGCATGAGGCGGCGTGGCGGTGCGTCCGGTGCGAGGGTACAAGATCGGACCCAGCACCCGGGTTGTGCTAAGATTCAGGCATGCTGCTCGTCGCCTCCGCCTTCGCTGCCGACATGACGTGGTCCTGCGGTCCCGTGGCCGCCCCCGCGGACGCGCTAGCCTGGGCGCCCGCGTCGGACCCGGGAGGGGCGGCGGCCGGTTCCAGCGCCGAGGACACGCTGTTCGCCTACGTGGACGACGCGTGTGTCGCCGATTGTGCCGATCCCTGGCAGGAGTGCGCGGTGCGTACCTGTGTCACCGAGGCGGGCGACGTGGTGACCTACGAGGCGGTCTACACCTTCGACTGGGACACCACCTGGCAGCGCACAGAGACCGTGATCACGGTGCGTGTGGAGCCCGTGGACGCTTCGCTCGGTTGGGAGTGGGGGGAGGTCGTGCGGACGGCCTCTGGTTATAGCGCGTCGGGGAGCGCCTGGTCGAGTGGCACGGGCTGGAGCGTGTCGTGGGGGGGTAGGCTCCGGGACGACTGGCCGACGGATGCGAGCTTCCGCGCCGGCCATTCGGATTCATACGAGGGCTCCGAGGAGTCGTGGGACGACGGCGTTTGTGCCTGGCAATGGTACACGCGCCCATGGGGTCAGTATGTCATGGTGGACAGCGCGTCGGTCCACGTGAGTGACATGGGCCAGACGAGGAGTTGTAACGGCCTCTGGGACTACGAGATCGGTGGTGGCCTCGCATACTTGGACGAAGTGAAGTACGGCTATGTCGACCTCGATACCTGGGAGCGCGTCGCGGGCACCGACGCCGACGCCGATGGCTGGACCGTCGAAGCAGGCGACTGCGACGACGCCGACCCCGCCGCATATTGCTGGGCCGTCGAGTTGACCGACGATGGCGTCGACCAGGACTGCGACGGCGTCGACCTCGCAGGGGCCCCCGACACGGGGGACACCGGCTCTGGCGACACCGCCTCGCCCGCGGATACCGGCGATACAGCGGCCACCGACACCGCGTCGTCGTCCGTGGACACGGCTGAGAAGACCGAGCCACCTCCCGCGCCGGCCCCCCGGGCCGACACGGAGGCGGGAAGGGGTTGCTCTACGATCCGCAGCATGCCGACTCTCGGGTTCATGCTCGCGCTCCTTCCGATAGGGCGCCGACGCAGCGCGCCAACGCCGCGTCCGCGAGTCTGACGCAACGCGCCTCGACGATCGCGCAGTCCGGCTCCCGTAACTGGCTGGATGCCGTCGAGCGGTCGGGCACAAGCGGGGAATCGACGATTCGTAGAGCGGCGCGCTGCGAGCGCAGGTCCTCGATAGTTTAGTTAGCTGGGACCCAAGCACGAAGTGGTGCATCGCAAGATGTCGCTCTGTCGAATAACGGCAGAGACGACTGCGGACGTGCGAAGGCGGCCTCCGCGCGCGTCCCCGCGCGCGGGCCATCTTGGCCGCCGGTCCCGGGCGTCCTCGCCCGGGATCGCATGTCCCGG
>CAJBVW010000062.1 GCA_903959175.1 uncultured Pseudomonadota bacterium | reverse complement strand
CGTCGGCACCCCGGAGCAGATCGCCCGTACCGACACCCCCACCGGCCGCGTCCTCGCCGCCCTCCCGGAGTTCGGCGGGCAGGCCGTCCTCTTCGCCGCCGAGCGCCCGCCCGCCACCTACGGCTCCGGCGGCGGCAACCTCGAGATCCGCGGCGCGCGCCGCAACAACCTCCGCGGCATCGACGTCGACCTCCCCCGCGGCAAGATGACCGTCGTGACCGGCGTGAGCGGCTCCGGGAAGACCTCCCTCGCCTTCGACACGATCTTCGCCGAGGGCCAGCGCCGCTACGTCGAGTGCCTCTCCACCTACGCGCGCCGCTTCCTCGGCCGCCTCGACCGCGCCCCGGTCGACTCCGTGCGCGGCCTCGCCCCCTCCATCGCGATCGACCAGCGCAACAGCGGCGGCAACGCGCGCTCCACCGTCGCGACCGTCACCGAGCTCCAGGACCACTTCCGCCTGTTGTGGGCCAACCTCGGCGTGCCTCACTGCCCCCACTGTGACGCCGAGGTCCGCGCGTTCGGGCCGAGCGGCGCCGCCGACCACCTCGCCCGCACCCTGCCCGGCCGCGGCCGCCTCGTCGCGCGGCTCCCCAAGGGCACCAAGGCCGCGTGGCTCCGCGAGCAGGGCTTCGCGCGCGCCTGGGTGGACGGCGCCGAGGTCGAGCTCGACACCGTCGACACCGTCACGGACGTCGTCGTCGATCGTTTCGATCCCGCCAAGGTCGATCGCGCCCGCGTCGCCGAGGCCGTGGCGCTCGCCTACCGCTTCGGGCAGGACCGCGCGCGCTTCGTCGGAGAGCGCGCGACCGTCCCCCTGTCGCTCACGGCCCAGTGTCCCGACCACGGCCGCGTCCACACCGAGCCGCTCACCCCGCGCCACTTCAGCTTCAACCACTGGCTCGGCGCGTGCCCCGCGTGTGACGGCATCGGCCGCCAGCTCATGGGCAGCGTCTACATCCGCTGCCCCGCGTGCAAGGGCGGCCGCCTCAAGGAAGCGCTGCTCGCGGTGCGCTTCGGCGGGCGCGGCCTCGGCGACATCGGGATGATGACGGTGGACGAAGCGAACATCTGGTTCTCCCTCCTCACCCTCCACCCGCTCGAGGCCCGCATCGCCGACCAACCCCTGCGGGAGGTCCGCGCGCGCCTCGGCTTCCTCGCGGCGGTCGGCCTCGGCTTCCTCACGCTCGGCCGCACGGCCGACACCCTCTCCGGCGGCGAGGCCCAGCGGATCCGCCTCGCGTCGCAGCTCGGCGGCGGCCTCACCGGCGTCATCTACGTGCTCGACGAGCCCACGATCGGCCTGCACCCGCGGGACACCGCACGCCTGCTCGACACGCTGGAGAAGCTCTGCGCGAACGAGAACACCCTCGTCGTCGTCGAGCACGACCCCGAGACCATCCGCCGCGCCGACCACGTGATCGACCTCGGGCCCGGCGCCGGGGAGTACGGCGGGCGGGTCCTCGCGTCCGCCCCCCCCGGCGAGCTCGGTCCCGACAGCATCACCGGGGCCTGGCTCCGCGGAGACCGCGCCATCCCGGTGCCCACCACCCGGCGCACGGGCGGGCCGCCGATCCGCATCCGCGGCGCCACGCGCAACAACCTCAGCAACGTCGACGTCGACCTCCCCTCCAACACCCTCATCGCCGTCACCGGCGTGAGCGGCAGCGGGAAGAGCACGTTGATCATGGACATCCTCGTGGGCGGAGTGGAGGGCCGCGAGGTCCCCGCCACCGTCACCCTCCCGGAGGGCGAGTGGTCCTTCGCCGTGGTCGACCAGAGCCCCATCGGCCGCAGCCCGCGCTCCACCCCCGCCACGTACGCCGGCGTGATGGACCCTCTCCGCGCGCTCTTCGCGAGCACCAACACCGCGAAGGAGCGCGGCTGGGACATCGGCCGATTCTCCTACAACACCAAGACCGGCGCGTGCACCGTCTGCGGCGGCTACGGCAGCGAGCTCGTGGAGATGCACTTCCTCTCCAACGTGTGGGTGCGTTGCGACGCGTGCTCCGGCCGCCGCTACGCCCCCGAGACCCTCGAGGTCCGCTGGAAGGGCCTCTCCATCGCGGACGTGCTCGATCTCCGCGTGGACGACGCGTTGGAGCTGTTCGCCGCGCACCGGAACATCACGCGCCCCCTCCAGGCCCTGGTGGACGTCGGGCTCGGCTACGTGCGCCTCGGGCAGCCCGCCACCGAGCTCTCCGGCGGCGAGGCCCAGCGCGTCAAGCTCGCGTGCGGCCTGGCCGCGCGACAGAAGCGCTGCTTGTACGTCCTGGATGAGCCCACCACCGGCCTCCACCTCGCGGACGTGGAGAAGCTCGTCACCGTCTTCGATCGCCTCGTGGACGCCGGCAACACCGTCATCGTGGTCGAGCACCACCTCGACGTGATCCGCCACGCCGACCATGTGCTCGACATGGGCCCCGAGGGCGGAGACGACGGCGGCACCATCGTCGCGCAGGGCACCCCCGAGCACGTCCAGCGCTCCGAGAAGAGCTGGACCGGCCGCGCGTTGGCCGGGACGCTGGGATAGCCCCGGCGCTTTCCCGGTCCCCATGCTCCTCCTGCTCCTCGCCGCCTGCGGCCACCACATCCCCGCGCCCGAGGAGGCCGTGCGCCGCGCCGGCGTCGACCCCTCCGCGCTCGCCGGGGCCATCCTCTCGCACGGGCACTTCGACCACCTCGGCGGCCTGCTCGACCTCTCCGGGGTCCCGATCTGGGCGCCCGCCGCGGAGCTCGCCGAGGCCGCGGCCGTCGCCGCCGGCGGCGCGGGCAGCCTCCTCCCCGCCGAGGCCCGGGCCCTCGTCTCGCGCGGCCAGGACTGCCTCCGATGATGCTCCTCGCGCTCGTGGGCTGCGCCTTCCGCCCCGACCTCCGCGCGGGCGACGCCGTCGAGGTGCCCCCCGTGCCCTGCGAGGTCACCGACACCGAGGTGGCCTGCGAGCACGCCACCGTCGTGTTCCACGCGGGCTTCGCCGCCCGGGACGTGCACGTCCAGCACCCCGTCGGGGACCGTCCTGTCGCGGGCTGGCCCACCGTGATCATGTACCAGGGCAGCTTCGACACCCGCGGCGTGTGGACCGGCGCGGACGGCGACACCTTCGGCGGCTTCCACCAGGCGCGCGTGGCCGCCGCCCTCCTCGACGCCGGCTTCGCCGTCCTCGCCCCCGAGACCCGCCTCGGCGGCTTCTCGTACTGGGACACGAACGTCCTCCCGTGGTCCTTCGCGTGGACCCTCTCCGCCGACCACCGGCTGGTCAAGGGCATCCTCCGCGCCATCGACGACGGGCAGCTCGGCCCGCTCGACCCGGACCGGCTCTTCGCCACCGGCATCTCCAGCGGCGGCTACATGACCAGCCGCATGGCCGTCGCCTACCCCGGCCGCTTCCGCGCGCTCGCCATCGCGTCGGGCTCCTACGCCACCTGCGCGGGCCCCGCGTGCATCGTCCCCGCGCTCCCCGCCGACCACCCGCCCACGCTGTTCCTGCACGGCGAGGCCGACGCCGTCGTGCCGATCGGCACCATGACCACGTACGCGGACGCCCTCGAGGCGGACGGCGTGGAGGTCGAGCGGGTCACCGACCCCGATGCTGGCCACGCGTGGTTCGAGGCCGCGCCCGAGGCGGTCGTCGGGTGGTTCTCGGGCCGCTGAGCGCGCTCAGCTCGGCGCGCGCGCGTCTCGCCGGCGCGAGTGTCGTAGCCGCTCATCACGATGACGGGGAGCCCCGGTTCCAGCTGGAGGAGGTCGAGCGCGGCGAGGGCGGCGGTGGTGCGCCCGCGGGGGCGCTCCTCCAGCGCCTGAAGGAGCGCGACGCGGCTCCCGTAGTCGACAGGGTTGAGCGCCGCGCGTCGGCGCATCGCCACCACCCCGGCGTGGAGCCGGCGGCGGTTGGCGCGGCTCCGATCCGCCCCGAAACAGAGCGCGCGCCCGGCCGCGACCGCGGCGTAGAATAGGAACAACGGCTCGTTCACCGTGCCGACCACCGCCGCCCGAGCCGGGTCGGCCCGCCCCGAGCCCGCGTCGGCGGGGGCCGACGGAGCGGGGATCAGCGGATCCGGATCATGCACTCCGCGGGCACCACGTGCTCTCCCCACTCCGGCTTCAACCGCCAGTACGCGTACTCGGCGACGCACTCCGCGCCGCGTTCGCCCACGGCCTGCTTCAGCGCCTCGACCATGGTGCCGGGCCACGCGGTGTAGACGCTGAACACGGCGACCTTCTTCTCGTCGAGGGCCTCGGCCGCGTCGAGGAACGCGAGGACGGACGCGGGCACGCTCGAAGGGCGCGCGCCGACGCGCAGGACCGCCGCACCCAGGATGATCCCGGCATACCGCTCGAGGTCCGGCGGGGGGGCGCCGCCGAGCGCGAGGGTGTCCACGCGGAACGCGCGGTCTTCGAGCATCTGTTTCATCCGCGGCACGACGCTCCCGCACATCCCGCGCGTGTCGTCGTAGGCGATGAGGAGGGAGATCGGCTTGAACGGCACTGGGCCCCTGAGCGCAGGTGGGAGCGGAGCAAAGGCCTTAGTCGGCGGTCAAGCCTCGGTCAACCACCATGCGCCGCGCTTGACGTCGGCGCTGCCCTCCGGTACTTCGCGACCACGCTCAAGGGTGTCTCATGTCCCGCTGGATGATCAACGCGCGCGGCCAGCAGTACAGCGCCGCGAACATGGACGAGCTTCGTCAGTTCGCCAAGCGGGGTGAGCTCACCGGTGGAGACATCGTGCAGCCCCCCGGCGCCGCCGACTGGATCTACGCGCTCGAGGTGCCGGAGCTCAAGGGCTCGCTGCGCAACGACATCGAGATCGAGGGCCAGGCCGCCCCGGTCAAGGAGATGAACCCGGCGCTGAAGTGGGGCTCCGCGCTCGTGCTCGCCGGCGTGGCGGTGGGTGCCTGGGCGTACGCGCTCGACCTGCGCGCCACCATCCCCCAGCCGGACGACCTCGAGCTGATCGGCGGCAAGAAGGGCCTCTCCTTCTCCGAGGTGCTCATCACCGCGGAGAATGGCCAGCTCTACTCCTCGCCGGACGCCAACTCCGCGTCCGTCTCGGTCCTAACCAAGAACGCCAAGGCCGAGCTGCTCGCCAAGCGCGGGAAGTGGTACCGCCTCCGGTTCGACGGCAAGGAGGGCTACGCCACCGTCGACAGCGTGATCCCCGCGTACTTCTTCGGCGACGACGCCACGAAGCTCGCGCACGATCCGCTCTACAACCCCGACAAGTACGTCTACGTGCGCAACAGCTCGTGGCAGCTCCTGCCCGAGGGCGGCAACAAGAACGTGACCGTGTTCACGTTCCTCATGCAGAACGACGCCAAGTTCGCGATGACCGAGCTCAAGCTGCTCGTCACCATCAAGGACAAGAACGACGCCGTCCTGGAGACCAAGGAGATCGCCGTCGAAGGCATGATCCCCGCCGAGTTCAGCACGATGGTCGGCATCCTCCAGGCCGACAAGAAGGACAAGACCGCGGTCGACCGCATCATGACCTCCTCCTCCTTCGAGGAGATGGCCAAGACGGACCCCGACCTCGTCGAGCGCTGGGTGGACGGCGTCGAGGTCCGCCTCACGTCCGAGGGCTTCACCGAGGCCGCCATCGAGCTCCTCGAAGTGCGCGCCGTCCCTCCCGAAGGCGGCGTGAAGTAGCGACCGGAGCGGGGGGCGCTCGCCGCTCCCCTCCCCTCGACCGGACGACCGCGCCTACGTCTCGGCGCGTTCGCGGATCGTCCCGGGTCCCTCCCGACGCGCCCGCCCTCTTCTCGGGGCGGCGCGCCGGGACCGCCGACGCTACCAGGCCAGGTCGAAGAACAGCGCCGAGTTCCAGGTGTCGTAGGGATAGCCCCAGTCATCCGGGAAGTGGTCGCAGTAGTACTCGTCCGGTCCGCACCAGCCCGACGCGAAGCCGAAGGACACGGCGTCCACGGAGAGGCCCATGTCCTCCACCACGATGTCGATCTGGACCTGCGTGTCGCTCGGGTAGGAGATCACCGGCTCGGAGATGAGGGTGAAGCCCGAATTGTAGCCCTCGAGCGTCCCACGGCCGGACTGCGCGACGAGACGGTAGAGCGACCAGTCGGACACCGTGGAGTAGCCCCACGCCTCGATGAAGAGGGCGCCGGGGTCGTACACCGTCGCCGAGTCGAGTTGGACCTGGAGGACCCCGTCATTGACGCGGTAGCGCCCGCCGATGATGTCGAAGTCCCAGCCGTCGAGGGCGTCGCCGGTGGGATCGCCGCGCGGGTCCAGCTCTTCCCAGGTGGGCTCGCCGAGGATCAGCGTGGTGCGGACCTCGTAGGCGCGCACGGAGTCCACGAGGGTGAGCAGGAGGTCCACCGTGTCGCCGTCGGCGCCGCCGCTGACGGTGACGGTCCACGGGTCGTCGTTGGTGTCGGTGCGCCCGGCGGTGAGCTCGCGGAGCCCCTCGACGTTCGTGCTGATGCTGACCGACGCGCTGCTGGAGCTCTCGGCCGTGAGCGTCGCGGTGAGCGCGCCCTCGGTGGACTGGTCCCCGAGGTTCTCGACGGTGAAGGTCAGGTCGGCGCTCTCGTCGGCGTTGAGCTCACCGTCCCGGCCATCGTCGTCGATGTCGACGTTGGTGGCCGCGAGATACGGGAACGGCACCGCGAGCGACAGCGGCACGGACCAGGACTCCACGCCGTCGTCGAGGAGCAGCTCGACCGCGAGGTCGGTGCTGTCCGTGTGCGCCGCGGAGATGTCGAGCGAGAAGGCGCCCGTGAGCGTGGCGGAGGAGCCCGCGCCGAGCGCCGCGCCGGTGAGGGCGACGGGGCCCGCGTCCGTGATGGTGATGTCGGGGTCGCTGGACGCCAAGGTGGCGGTCACCCCACCCTGGGTCGCGTCGCCGACGTTGGTGACGACGAGGCTCAGCGTGACGCCGCTGTCCCCGGGCGCGAGCTCGGTCGGCACCGTGGTGGTCCGCGCGGTGAAGGACGGCGGCTCGGGCACGTAGGCCTCGACCGTCTCCTCCGCGGCCACGCTCGGGAGCACGGACGCGACGTAGTCCACGCCGTCGTAGCGGATCGTGAACGCGTCGAGGGTGCCCGCGACCTCGCCCGTGGCGCGCACGAACCAGCGCATCGGCCCGGCGGCGGGGGGCAGCAGCTCCCCCTGGTCGGTGATGTCGACCGCGAAGGACAGCGGATCGGTCGCGTTCGCGTCGTAGAGGGTGGTCTCCCACGAGGGGGCGCCGGGGTCCCCCGCGCCGAGGATGAGCTCCACGCTGCCCGTGGCGCTGGGCGTGTACTCGACCGTCGCGACGCTTGCTTCGCCCACGAGGAGCGGATCGTCGAGGGTCCAGGAGGAGTCGCCGTCGGTGACGGTGACGCTCAGCGGCACGTAGCGGTTGTCGGGAGTGGCGGCGTCCACCGTGAGGGCGAAGTCGGCCTCACCGGTGCCGCCCGCGCTGACGGAGGCGATCGCCACGCTGGTCTCGGCCACGGACGCGCCGCCCTCGGGGAACGCGACGGTGACGGTGAGATCGCTGGCGTCGACCAGGCCGAGGTTCTCGACGGACACGGTGAGCGTGGTGGACGCGCCCGGGTCGAGCGGGGCGGCCGCGGCGGCGGTGTCGAGGACGAGGTCCGGCTGGAGCTCCTCCACGCGCACGTCGTCGACGTACCAGTCGTCCGCGCTCTCGCCCACGAAGCGCCACGCGAGGTAGACGGTCGGCGAGCCCGCGTAGGCAGACAGGTCGTAGACGGCCGATCGGCCCCACGCCGCCTCGCTCGGAGCGGGGAGCGCCTCGGATACGGCGACGTACTCGCCGTCGTCGGGGTCGCGGCTGCCGACGCTCACGTACAGGGCGTGGTTGGCGGTCGAGGTCTGGCGGCCGTACTCGCGCCACGTGACCTGGGCGTTCGGTGCCGCGCTGAAGTCCAGCGCGGGCGACACGAGCCAGTCCTCCATCTCGGGGATGCCGGTGTAGCCGCGCGAGTGGAACACAGACTGCGTGCCGGCGTAGGCCTCCGTGGCGCTCGTGTCCCAGCCGTAGCCGTTGAAGCCCAGGCTCGCGTTCGCCCAGCCCAGCTCGGAGAGCGTGGACGTGGTCTCGTCGTACTCGAAGCCCTGCACGTACGGTAGCGGCGTCCCGACGACGGCCACGCGCAGCGTGTACGGCTCGGACGCAGCCTCGGCGGGGAGGTAGCTCGTGGCGGGGACATCCCCGTCGTCGATGCCCTTGAAGTAGTACTCGACGCCGGGATCGTCGACGTCGGTGGTCTCGAGCGTGGTCGACCAGACCCCGCCTTCTCCCTCGATCATCGGGGCCTGGACCCAGGTGGTCTCACCCTCGACGCGGTGGTAGAGCGTGACCGAGCCGACACCTTCGGGGTCGGTCGCGGTGACCTCGAACACCGACGCGGTGCCCTCGAGGACGGCCGCGAGCTCGGTGTGGACGAGCTCCGGGCCCTCGAGGGGGATGTCGGTGTCCTTCGGGGCCTCGCCGGTGCAGGCGATCAGCAGGACGAGGAAGCCGTAGCGCATCACTCCTCCTCGTAGAGCCAGCAGTAGGTGAAGCACTGGTTCGAGACGACGTTCCCGTTGAAGTCGCTGACGGGGAGGCAGTCGTAGCCGCCGGGGCAGTCGGTGTCGGAGTCGCAGGTGACGCCGCAGTAGCCGCCGTTGAGGCACATGTTGCCGTTGCCGCCGCAGTCCCCGTCGTCCTCACACTCGGCGCAGTAGTAGCCGTTGGCCTCGTAGCAGCTGCCGCCGGGGTTGCAGAACTCGCCGAAGCCGCAGTCGAGCCGCGTGTCGGTGCACTCGGCGGCCGCGCACGCGTTGGTCTCCTCGTCGCAGAGGTCCCCGAAGCGGCAGTCGTCGTGGGTCTCGCAGCCGTCCACGCAGGTGTTGTCGCTGCAGTACTGCTCGATCCCGCACTGCATCGAGGTCGCGCAGCTCTGGGCCTCGCACGTCCCGTCCACGCACACGGACCCGAACGGGCACGCCTCCGTCTCGGAGCACTCGGCGTCGTCGCTCGGGCAACCGAGGAGCGCCATCACCAGAAAGACCATCAGTTGCTCCCGCTCTGGACCTTGTACTCGACGAGGATGTACTCCTGGCTCTCGGGGACCTGGTCGTACTCGAAGCGAATCGAATTGCTCTCTTCGAGGTACGTGAAGTCGACATCGAGCGTCAGATCGCGGATCTTGCTGGACTCATCGGAGTCCCCGTAGATGGACACCTTCAGCGTCTTGAGCGAGGGCTGCTTGGAGAGGGCGAACTCGGCCTCGAGCCCCGAGATGGTCAAGCCCAGCTCGTTGACGATGGGCGAGAAGTCCTCGTCGCAGATGGAGTCGACCAAGCCGGCGGTCTCCTCCACGGCGCGAAGGTAGCGGCGGCCCCAATCGGCCTGGCCGTTCGACGAGCTGCAGCTCGGCTCGCCGTCGAACTCGGGGGCGCGATCGCCGATGACCGCGGAGACGTTCATGATGCTGTGGTCGCGATACGCGGCCTCACCCTTCAGGTCGGCGAAGGCCCGGAGGTACTCGTTGACCGGGAGCGGCGAGGAGTCCTCCTCGTCCGACACGATGAGGACAGAGAAGTTGGCGTCCGGACGAATGAAGCCGTCGTTTGCGGCGCCGCCGTCCGGGACGAGCTCTCCGGCCTCGTCGTAGGTGAGGAGCGGCGCCGAGATCGCCATACGCACGGCCTCGAGGCCCATCTCGATGCCCGAGCCGTTGGTGCCCTGGGCGACCATCTCGGCGAAGATCTCCTCGGGCTCCTCGGTCTCGTCCGTGAGGAAGAGATCGTGGTTGTTCAGGGTGAAGTCGGTGCCGACGGCGAGATCCGCGCCCTCCACGTCGAGGCTGCGCGCGAGCACCATCGTGTCGCCCGCTGCGATGGTGGTGCCCTCGGGGAAGGCGTAGGCGTTGCGCCCGCCGTCTCCCAGGAAGTAGCCGGTGAGGTCCACCGCGGCGTCGCTCACGTTGGTGAGCTCGACCCACTCGCCCGCGGTGTCGAGGACGCCGTCCGGGTCGGGGAGGAACTCGGTGATGATGACCGCACCGCGGGACGGATCGCTGCCGGGGCCCGTGCCGGCGCAGCCCGGGTTCGCGCCACCCGGGGTGGCCTCTACGTCGGTGCACCACTTGGAAGCCGAGTCGTTGCTCGTACTCGCGAAGTAGGAAGGGTCGAGCGAGAAGACGACGCCGGGGGCCACCGGCCAGTCGCGGTCGTACTCGACGCGGTCCATCTCGCGGCCGTCCGCGTTAGCGAGGACGATCTCGTCGTCACCGCCGATGAGGTGGCCGGAGAACTTGTCCTGGTCGGTGTCGGTCGTGATGACGCCGAGCTGCCAGTCCACCTCGGCCTCATCGAAGTTCCGGATGAAGTTGTCGAAGTTGGTGGCGAGCTTCCCCTGCTCCTCCACCATCGAGCAGCTGTTGTCAACGACGAGCAGGAGGTCGACCGTGTTGAGGCGGTTCTGGATGAACACGTCCTCCTGGGTCGGCTGGGTGAAGCCCTGGTCGGAGCAGCTCGCGAGGAGCGACGGAACCAGCAGCAGGGACAGAGCGTTACGCACCGGAGGCCTCCGTGTCGGTCGTGTCGCTGTCGTCCTCGACCGCGCCCGCCAGGCCCTCGACGGACTGCAGCAGGAGGGCCTCGGTCACCGAGGGGTTCTGGATGGCCCAGTGGAACGTGGTGTAGACCACCTGCCCGCGACCGGGCCGGAAGCGCACCATGAGCGGCGCGCCGTCGAGCTCGACGGGGAGCTGATCGGCCGAGGGCTGGTACTCGAGGTCGCCGGTGAGGAGCACCTCGGTGTCCGCTCCCACGCCCTCGATCACCGTCCAGGCAGTGTAGTTGTAGGCGAGGTTCACGTTGGTGCCGAGCGCCTCGGCGAGGGCCTCGTCCTTCACGTCGGCCAGCACGTCGTCCGCGATGCCGACCTGGGCGGCGTCCGGCACGAGGTCGTCCCCGTAGAACTCCACCGCGTCCGGCCAACAGTACTCGATCATCTCGTACGCCCAGTCGCTCACGACGAGGGTGCCGCCGCCGGTGACGAAGTTGCAGGCGTGGTCCATTGACTCTGTGTCGAGGAGCAGCGAGTTGTCCGCCTGGAGGGCGTTGTTGTACTGGTAGGCGCCCAGGCCGCGCGTCCCCGAGTTCACGAACACGCCGTTGAACACCGAGACCTGGAGGTTCCCGTCCGTCGTGACGCCGAGGAGCCCCTCGACGGTGGTGGCGCCCTCGCCGCGCTGGGTGCGCTCCTCGTCCGGCTCGTAGGTCGCCTGGACGATGAAGCCCTCGAACTCCTGGGTCGGCACGTTCATGCCGAGGAGGGTGTCGCCCACGTTGTCGAAGTCACCGAGCACGACCGCGAGCGCGTCGAGCTTCAGCTCGGCGAAGCCCTGGTCCGGCGCGCAGCCCAGGAGGACCATCAGCATCATTCGAGCACCAGGTAGCCCTGCACGTACACGTACGTGCTGCTCTTGTTGTTCTGGATCGTGCTGAACGGGAAGCCGAACTCCGGGCCCTCCGGGATGAGGCTCTCCGCCACGAAGGTCGCGCTGCCGGCCTCGAGCTGCGAGAGCTCCTCGGCCGTGTAGGTGTGCTCGCCGTCGTCCCACGGGATGGAGCCGACGAAGCCGCCCTCACCGGTCGCGACGAGGGTGCCCGAGATCTGGGTGACGAAGAAGGCGTCCGGGTAGGTCTGGGCGGGGGTCCAGGTGTAGGTGAGGTCCTCCGCGCGGCTGTGCGTGAAGTTGCCCCACCAACCGGGGTCGATCATGCTGAAGTCGGCCGGGACGGTCGGCTGGACCTCCTCGATCACGTACTCGCCGATGCCGCCGTCCTCCCCCTGGGTGTGGAGGTCGTACATCTGGTCGAAGCAGTAGTCGTCCAGCGTGAGGTCGGACGTGTAGTAGATCATGCCCGACGCGCCGTCGACGTACTTCTCGAGCTGGACCACGTTGCAGTCGGACTCGAACCACACGTAGTCGCCGGCGCCGAGCGTGATCGGGCTCGGGCAGTCGGAGGTGCCGCCGGTGGTGTAGGTCTGGAAGACGCCGTTGCTGTCGTAGGGCTGGGGACCGGAGGCGCAGGCGGGGTCACTCGAGCAGTCGTTGTCGTAGCAGTCGGTGAAGCCGTCGCCGTCGTTGTCCTCTTCGTCGCTGCAGGCGTAGGCCTCGGGGCTGTTCGGGCAGGCGGGGTCGAGCGGGATGTAGAAGATGGCGGAGCCGCGCACGCTCTCGGTGATGGCGCCCGTCGTGTTGTCGATGCCGCGCACCACGTTGAAGGAGAGGGAGATGCCCACGTCCTCCAGGTCGATGTCGCCGGAGGTGACCTCGAAGGCGTCCTCCATGAAGACGCCCTCGTCGTCCGTGACGACCATCGCGTCGCGGAAGCCGATCTCGGCTGCGTTGGAGACGGTCATCCGGCCCCAGAGGTTCTCGGCGTCGACGACGGTGAGGCTGTCCACCACGACGTCGCCGTTCTCGCTGCCGTTCTTCCAGAAGGTGAGCTCGGAGTCGCTGCTGAAGTGGGTGCCCGCGCCGTGAATGGTGAACTCGACGGTCTCGCCCTGCGCGGCGCTCGTGGGGTCGAAGACGGCGGACAGCGCCACGCGATCGACCATGAAGCCACCGTACAGCGTGGTGAGGTCGGGCCCGACCTCCATCGTCACGTCGCGCTGGCCGGGCGTCGCGTCGGGGCCTACGGTGACACTGGCGATGGCGTAGGTCTCGGAGAGCACGTCGACCGCGGTGACCTCGATGTCGTCCCCGAAGCCGGCCCAGGTGGTGCCGCCCAGCCACTCGGTGTTCTGCCCGAGGATCTCGACCACGATGCTCTCGCCGATGCGCGCGCGCTCGGGGGAGATGGTGAACGAGTCGTCCACGATGGTGAGGGCCTCGGGGATGCTGTACGTACCCTCCCCCGTCCCGACCTCGGCGGTGCGCGCGCCGAGGTCCGCGCCCGGGTCGACCGTGACGTTGGCGGTGGCCGACCAGCCGTCAAGCACGGTGACGCTGTTGACCACAACGCCGTCACCGAGGGCGAGATCGGCGCCCGCGTAGCTGAAGAGCGAGGTCCCGGAGGTGATGCGGGCGTCGAACGTCAGCCCACGACCGGCCTCGGGAGGCCAGAACTCGAGGCCGCCGCCCCCCTCTTCCGCGCCCTTGTCGTCCGTCCCGCCGGCGTCGGTACAGCCGCTCAACCAGAGGAGGGAAAGCGAGAGGATCATGATGCGCGACATGCCGGCTCCGGTCCCACGCACAAACGGCAGGGAGTGGGAGTATAGCCGGGATTCGCCTCCTGCGGGTCCGTGTGGAGACTAGCCCACGACGGACAGCAGCGACTCCTGGGCCCAGTCGAGCACGGTGCTCGGAACGAGGCCCACGACCACCATGACGCCCGCGCAGATCGCGACGGCGAAGGCCGCACGGCGGTCCACGGTGACGGCGGGGTGACCGTCGTGCATGTACATGTAGATCATCGGGCGGATGTAGTAGTAGACGCCGATCGCGGCCGAGATGGCGCCGATGATCGCGAGGTTCCGCTCGCCTGCCTGGAGCGCGGCAGAGAACAGGTAGAACTTCCCGACGAAGCCCATCGTGGGCGGGATCCCGGCCAGCGAGAGCAGGCAGATCGACAGGCCGGCGGCGATCCACGGGTGGCTGTGCCCGAGGCCCGAGAGGCGCTCGATGCGCGTGTCGTCCCCGCCGTCCTTCGTGAACATGGAGAGCACCGCGAAGGCGCCCGCGTTCATGAAGGTGTAGCTCAACATGTAGAAGAGCAGGCTCGCGAGGCCTGGGGACGCGGCGACGCCGCCCGGCCCGATGGCGACGAAGGCCATCAGCAGGTAGCCGGCGTGCGCGATCGAGGAGTACGCGAGGACGCGCTTGAGGTCATCCTGGACGAGGGCGCCGATGTTCCCCACGAGCATCGTGAGCGCGGCCATCCACCAGAGGGCGCCGTGCCAGACCACCGCATGCTCGCCGACCGTGCCGAGCATCACGCGGCCAAAGGCGGCGAAGCTCGCGGCCTTGACGCCCGAGGCCATGAGCGCCGTGACGGAGACCGGGGCGCCCTGGTACACGTCCGGGGCCCACATGTGGAAGGGCACGCTCGCGACCTTGAAGCCGAAGCCGACGATCACCAGCGCGATGCCGACGACCATGAGGGCGTTGGAGGACACGTCGTGGTTGGCGGCGAACCACTCGCTCAGCGCGTCGAGGGAGGTGCTGCCGATCGCGCCGAAGATGAACGAGATGCCGTAGAGCAGCACGCCCGACGAGAACGCGCCGAGGATGAAGTACTTGAAGCCGCTCTCGACGCTCTTCGGGTCCCCGCGCTTCAGGGCGCACAGGACGTACATCGCGATGCTCATGACCTCGAGGGCGATGAACACCATCATCAGATCGTTCGCGGAGGCCATGAGCATCATGCCCATGACGCCGAACAGCACCAGCGCGTAGTACTCCCCGACCCGCACGCCGACGCGCTCGAGGTACCCGTCGCTGATGAGCAGCGACAGGAGCCCGGCCGTGATCGTGCAGACCTGGAAGAACACGCCGTAGTGGTCGATCCGGAGCATGCCGTGGAAGGCGTCGACCGGTGCGTTGGACATGCCGTGGACGATGGCCGTGAGGCCACCGGCGCCGAGGAGGCCGCCGACGCCGAGCATCCAGAAGATGGTCTTGCTGGCAGGGCGGGCCCAGGCCTCGATCAGCATGATCGCGAGGGCGACCATGAAGACGAGGATGAGCGGGCTGGCGAGCATGAGCTCGGTGGCGGTCGGCGGATGGATGAGGGCTGCGAGCTCGGTGCTGTGCTTGTCCATGGCCTACTCCCCGTGCTCGGCGGCGGCGGGCGCGCCGTGCGAGGGTGCGTCGTGATCGGTCGTAGGTACAGCGGCCGCGTCGGCCGCGGGCGCTTCGGTCGCGGGCACTTCGGTGGCCGGCGCTTCGATTGCGGGGGCCTCGTGTGCGGCCTCCCCGTGGGCGTGCGCCGGGGCAGCGACGGGCGCGGAGCCGGTGTACCCCTTGATCCACCCGGGCGCGCTGGCGGCGGACGCGTAAGGCGTGCCGTCGAAGCGAGCCTCCATGCGCGTCACGAAGGCGTTCACGGAGGGGTTGATGCGGTCGAGGAAGGGCTGGGGGTAGACCCCCATCACGAAGATGAGCACGATCAGCGGCGCCAAGTAGACCATCTCGCGGACGTTGAGGTCCTTGAGGTTCTGGTTGGCGTGGTTCGTGAGAGGCCCGAACATCACACGCTGGAACATCCACAACATGTACGTTGCGCCGAAGATGACCCCGGTCGTCGCGATGGTGGTGGGGATGGGCGCGTACTGGAAGGCCCCGAGGAGGATCATGAACTCGCCGACGAAGCCATTCGTGCCGGGGAGGCCGATCGAGGAGAGCGTCACGATCATGAAGACGACGGCGAACACGGGCACAACCTTGGTGAGGCCGCCGTAGTCGACGATCTTGCGCGTGTGACGGCGCTCGTAGAGCACGCCCACAAGGAGGAACAGCGCGCCGGTGCTGACACCGTGGCCGAGCATCTGGTAGATCGAGCCGGCCACGCCCTCCTGATTGAGGGCGAACAGGCCGAGCATCACGAAGCCGAGGTGGCTGACCGAGGAGTAGGCGACGAGCTTCTTCACGTCGTCCTGCACCATCGCGACGAGGGCGCCGTAGACGATGCCGATCACCGAGAGCCCGATGAGCAGCGGGCCGAAGGCCATCGTCGCGTCGGGGAAAAGGGGCATCGCGAAGCGGTAGAAGCCGTAAGTCCCCATCTTGAGCATGACGCCCGCGAGCACCACCGAGCCGCCGGTGGGCGCCTCGACGTGGGCGTCCGGCAGCCAGGTGTGTACGGGGAACATCGGCACCTTGATGGCGAACGCGAGCGCGAAGCAAGCGAACATCCACATCTGGGTGTCGTACGGGATGTCGAGCGCGAGGAGACGGGAGAGGTCCGTCGTCCAGGTGCCCTCCACCTGATGGTGGAACACGTACAGGCCGATGAGCGCGACCAGCATCAGGAGCGAGCCGGCAACCGTGTACACGAACAGCTTGACCGCCGCGTACAGGCGACGCGCGCCGCCCCAGATCCCGATGAGGAAGTACATCGGGATGAGGACGAGCTCCCAGAACATGTAGAACAGGAAGGTGTCCAGCGCGACGAACGTTCCGATCATCGCGCCCTCGAGCGCCAGCATCAGCGCGAAGTACGCACGGTGCTTCGTCTCGACGCCGCTGAAGCCGGCGAGCACGATGATGGGGGTCAGCAGCGTGGTGAGCAGGATCAGCAGGAGGCTGACGCCGTCGATGCCGACGTGGTAGCTCACGCCGAACGCGGGGATCCAGTCCATCTTCTCGACGAGCTGGAAGCCCTGAACGTCGGGGCCCGCGTCGAACGCGAACCAGAGGGGGATGGAGGCGAGGAGCGCCAGCACCGACACCGCGAGGGCAGAGGCCTTCGCCGCGCGCTCGGGGAGCGCCGCGACGACGAGCGCGCCGACGATCGGGAGGAAGGTGACGAGGGAGAGCAGGGGCATCCTAGGCTCCGAGCGCGTAGACGGTCACGATGAGCGCCGCCCCGGCTGCGATGGAGATGGCGTAGGCCTGGACCCGGCCCGACACGAGCTTCCCGTGGAGGCGACCGAGGCCGGTCACCGCGGAGGCGGCACCGTTCACCGCGCCGTCGATGATCTGGGAGTCGACGACCGCCCAGAGCACGCCGCGCGAGAAGAGGACGAGGGGGGTGAGGATCACCCGGTCGTAGATCTCGTCCACGAACCACTTGTTGAGCGAGCCGGTGTAGAGGAGCCGGAACCGCGCCGCGATCTCGGCCGGCTTGGCGGGGGCGACGACGTACAGATAGTACGCGAGGCCCACCGAGGCGGCGACACCGAGGAGCGTGAGGCCCATCAGCGGGAACTCGAGGGGGTTGCCCTCGGGGAACGCGATGTGGCCGTGCTCGAAGACCGGCTCGAGGAAGTGGTGGAGCCAGCTCGGACCCGCCCAGTGGGGGAGGTTGAGGAGGCCACCGAACATCGAGAGGGCGGCGAGGACGAGGAGCGGGCCGACGAGCACCAGCGGGGACTCGTGGGGCGTGTGGCCGTGGCCGTGCGCGTCGTGCCCGTGGGCGGCGGCGGCGTGGCCCTGGGCGTCACCGTGTGCATCGCCGTGGCCGTGGTCATCGTGCGCCGCGGGGGCGTGCCCGTGCGCATCGTGGCCGTGGCCGCCGCGGTAGCTGCCCCAGAAGGTCATGAACATCAGGCGGCTCATGTAGAAGGCGGTGAGCAGCGCGGTGGTGACCGCGATCGCCCAGAGCACCTTCGGCATGACGGTCCCGAGGGGAAGGCCCTCGAAGACAGGCGTGATGAACGTCAACCAGAGGATCTCGTCCTTCGAGAAGAAGCCCGAGAAGCCCGGGAAACCGATGATCGAGAGCCAGCCGATCACGAAGATGGCGAACGTCACCTTCATGTACTTCGCGAGGCCGCCCATCTTCCGCATGTCCTGCTCGTGGTGCAGGGCGTGGATGATGCTGCCGGACCCGAGGAAGAGCAGCGCCTTGAAGAAGGCGTGCGTCATGACGTGGAAGAAGCCGGCGGTGAAGGCACCGACGCCGACGCCCAAGAACATGAAGCCGAGCTGCGACACGGTCGAGTAGGCGAGGACCTTCTTGATGTCGTTCTGCGTGATGGCGATGGTCGCGGCGAAGAAGGCCGTGAGGGCCCCTACCGTGGCGATGGTGGCGAGCGCCGCCGGGGCCAGCACGAAGAGGAAGTTGAGCCGGCAGATCATGTAGATGCCGGAGGTCACCATCGTCGCCGCGTGGATGAGGGCGGAGACCGGCGTCGGGCCGGCCATCGCGTCCGGCAGCCACACGAAGAGGGGGATCTGGGCGCTCTTGCCGGTCGCACCGCCGAAGAACAGCAGGCAGATGGCCGTGACCGCGAGGCCACCGGCACCGCCGACGATGCCAGGGTTGGCCGCGATGACCTCACCGAGCTCGCGGAAGTTCATCGTGGCCTTGTCACCAAGGGCCCAGAACAACCAGAACAGACCGATGAGGAACGAGAAGTCCCCCACGCGGTTGGTGATGAAGGCCTTCTTGCCCGCCGACGCGTAGTCGGTGTTCGTGAACCAGAAGCCGATGAGCAGGTAGGAGCAGAGCCCCACGCCTTCCCAGCCGACGAACATGAGCGGGAAGCTGTCCCCCATCACGAGCAGCAGCATCGCGAAGACGAACAGGTTCAGGTAGGTGAAGAACCGCCAGACGCTGCCGGCGTCCTCCGGATCGTCCATGTACCCGACCGAGTACACGTGGATGAGGAAGCCGATCCCCGTGATGATGCACATCATCGTGGCGGAGAGCGGGTCGGCGACGAACGCGATGTCGACGTTCAGGCTGCCGACGTGCATCCAGGTCCAGAGGGTCTGGCTCACGGGGGCGCCGTGGCCGTCGAGCACCTGGAAGAAGATGAGGAACGACAGGATCGCGCTGGCGCCGACGGCGGCGGAAGCAATGCTGCCGGCCACCACGCGGCTCGCGCGGCGGTTCAGCAGCGCGTTGACGATCGCGCCGAGGAGGGGGAGTGCGGGGATGAGGGCGAGCATCGCTTACCCCTTCATCAGGTCGAGGTCATCGAGGCTGACGGTGACCCGGTTGCGGAAGAGGAGGATGACGAGGGCGAGCCCGACCGCCGCTTCGGCTGCCGCGACCGCCATCACGAAGAGGGCGAACACCTGACCGTCAACCAGGCCCGAATGCCGCGAAAAAGCGACGAACGAGAGGTTCACGGCGTTGAGCATGAGCTCGACGCTCATGAAGACGATGAGGGCGTTCTTGCGGGTGAGCACGCCCCCCACCCCGGTCGCGAAGAGCACGGCGCTCACCGCGAGGACGGGAAACAGTCCGACGGACTCCATCAGATCTCCCTCTTGGCGAGGACAACGGCCCCGACCAACGCCACCGTGAGCAGCACCGACACCACCTCGAAGGGCAGCAGGTAGGCCCCCGAGAAGATGGAGATACCAACCGACTCGACCTTGCCGTAGCCCTCGGGGATCTTGGCAGCGGCGGTGACCGGCAGCGCCTCGAGCGCCGCGATCAGGCCCGTGCCGAGCACGCCCGCGACCGCCATGCCGACGAGACCTCGACGCGAGATCTCCAACAGGGGGGTCGGCGCGTCGTCGCGCAGGTTCAGGAGCATGATCACGAAGATGAACAGCACCATGATGGCGCCGGCGTACACCAGGATCTGGATCACGGCGACGAAGTGCGCGTCGAGCAGCACATAGTCAGCGGCGAGGAAGAAGAAGCACACGACGAGCGACAGCGCGCTCGCGATGGGGTTCCGCGCCAGCACCACGGAGAGCCCGGCCACGATGGCCACGAGCGAGAAGAGGTAGAAGAGAACCGCTTCGGTCATCGGCTGCCCGGATTGGGGGGATGGGCGGTGGGGAGCGCGGTTTACGACGCCGAGGAGGCGCTGTCAACGCACAGGGAGAGAGGACGGGGCGGGCCTATACGACCGGCTTCTCGTCGAAGGTGTAGCCAGCGGGCGCCTGCTCCGGATGGGAGCGGTACACGTCCTCGGCCTGGGGCTTCACGCCGTCCATGAGGTTGATCATGTACGACTTGTTGTGGACCATGTCCTGCCGGGTGTACGCGTTGATCTCGTAGATCTTCGTGTCCATCCGGATGGCGTCCTTGGGGCACGCCTCGACACAGAAGCCGCAGAAGATGCAGCGCAGCATGTCGATGTCGAACTCGACGGGGAACTTCTCCGCGGGATCATCCGCGGCCTCCCCGGCGATGATGGTGATGCAATTGGCCGGACAGATCGTCGGGCAGCACATGCATGCCACACACTTCACCTTGCCGTCGGGACGGGTGGTGAGGCGGTGGGCGCCCCGGTAGCGCGCGGCCATTGGCTTGCGCATGTCGGGGTATTCGATGGTGCGGAAGCGATCCTGGTCGAAGATGTTCTTGATGACGTGCGACATCGTCAGGAACATCCCCTTGATCACCTCTACGAGGTAGACCGACTCAGGGGTCGAGAGCTTCTTGCGTGGCGCGGGGAGCGGCATCCAGACCTCTCAGGCGAACAGGGACTCTTTGACGATGATCCAGAGGGCCGCGAAGAACACGTTCACCAGGGCCAAGGGCAGCATGACGCGCCAGCCGAGGTTCATGAGCTGGTCGTAGCGGAAGCGCGGAACGGTCCAGCGGACCCAGATCATGATCCAGCAGCCGAGCAGCACCTTGAGGGCGAGCGCGGTGAGCTGGAGGACGAACGCAACCACGTCGGGGCCGAACGAGGACGCGCCGATGATGCCGGTCAGGCCGAGGACGCCGATGCCGGCGTGAGCGACGGCGAGCCCGCCCCAGGTCGCGACCCAGAACTTGGGCTCGCGGTGCCGGATGTCGTCCGCCGCGATCGCACGGTAGAAGGGGCGGTTGCGACGTTTGAACGCGACCACGGCGAAGGAGAGCAGCGCGGGGACCGCGCCGAAGCCGAGCGCGGCGACGAGGATGTCGCTGTGCGCGCGGATGGTCGCACCATCGAGGAACGGGACGTTGTAGCCGCCGAAGAACAGCGTGGCCGTCACGGCGGACGCGACGATCATGTTCGCGTACTCGGCCATGAAGAACAGGGCGAAGCGAAGCGAGCTGTACTCGGTGTGGTAGCCACCGACGAGCTCGGCCTCGCCTTCCGGGAGGTCGAAGGGCGTACGGTTGGTCTCCGCGAACGCGGCGATCCAGAAGAGGACGAACGCGATCGCGCCGGGGAGGCTGAAGACGTTCCAGTTCCAGATCGCGCCGGACTGCTGCTCGGCGATGACCGAGAGCGAGAGCGACCCGGCCCCGAGGAAGATCACCACGGCCGAGAGGCCCATGGCGAGCTCGTAGCTGACCATCTGCGCGCTCGCGCGCAGGCCTCCGAGAAGGCTGAACTTGTTGTTGCTCGCCCAGCCGGCGAGCATGATGCCGTAGACGCCGAGGCTCGTCATCGCGAGGACGAACAGCAGCCCGCCGTCGATGTCGGAGACCTTCAGCGGCACCTGCTCGAGGACGCCGCCCACCGGGATGGTGATGTAGTCGCCGAAGGGCACCACGATGAAGGTCACCAGCGCGACCGACATGGCGATGACCGGCGCCAGCGCCCAATAGAAGCGCTCGACGTGCTGGGGGATGATGTCTTCCTTCATCACCAGCTTCACGACGTCGTTGAGCGTGTGGACGAGGCCACCCGCGCGGATGCCCATGATGTCGGCGCGGTTCGGACCCGGACGGTCCTGGATGTACGCCGCGCCCTTGCGCTCGCCCCAGATGAGGAGCGGGACGATGTTCATGACGAACGCGACTGCGAAGACACACTTCGCCACCACGAGGAGGTACGGGAGCACGTCTTCGAAGCTCATGTGGAGGCCTCCGCCCCGGTGGCGGCGGGGACGGCCTCGGGCGCCAACAGGCGGCCCTCGGTCCCCAACGCCTTGAAGTCGATGCCGCGCATCCGCTCGACGGCGCGCGCCATGCCGTTGAAGGCCGCGGCGACCATCTGCGTGCCGGGCGCCTTGCCGAGGCGAGCGCCGAGGCGATCCACCGCAACGTAGGCCGGAGCGGACTCGCCGACAGGGTTGACCGAGCGGCGGACCCGCTGGACGCGGTCCTGACGGTTGATGTAGCTGCCGTCCTGTTCGACCGTGTGGGCGGTCGGGACCACGATCGCGGCGGCCTGGGCCGTCGCGTTCTTGAAGGTGCCGAAGAACGCGACCGGCGGGAGACCCACGCCGAGGCGGCCCACCACGTCGTCTTCGAGGACGACGAGGAGCTTGAGCTCGGGGAGCACCGCGAGGAGCGCCGCGCGATCGCCGACGTTTCCGTCGTGTCGCGCGAGCAGGCGGGCACCCGCCGTGTTCGGGTTGCGGTCGGCGGAGAGCAGCAGATTGTCGCCCTGCGCGGCCTCGCCGCCGTCGTTCCCTTCCACCACGAAGACGCGTGCCCCGGGGACGTTCGCGCGCACGGTCTGCAGGAGGGCCCAGTTGGCCTCGTTCGTCGCGCGGGTGCCGAGGACGAAGCCGACGCCCGCGGCGCCCGCGGCGCGGATGCGCTTCGCGAGCTCGTCCGTGGCGACATCGGGCTCGGCGACCTTGCCGTCCACCGAGGCCTTGAGGATGCGCTTGAGGCCCGCCACCTCGCTGTAGGAGAGGCGGCCCATGTCGCACATCCAGGACTTGTTCACCGCGTCGTTGCGGCGGGGGATGTAGCGGAACACCTCCCCTTCCTGGT